>JBBEDG010000168.1:0-20297 GCA_040881405.1 Flavobacteriales bacterium
CGCCAACTACTTCGACAACCTGTATTTGGACCCCAACCCGGACCGGCGTACCACGGATGCCATCGGCAACTTCTTCGAAAGCGACCCGCAGGTGGCCGAGCTCCTCACCCAGACCAAGTTGGACGCCAATTACACCGTGGATGCTTTCTTCGGCAAGTCGTGGATGGTGAAGAAGCGATACCGCGTTGCAGTGAATGCCACCATCAGCAACATCTTGAACAACCAGGAATTCCGCATCGGCGGTTTCGAGCAGTTGCGCTACGACCGCACTGACGTGGACCGCTTCCCACCAAGATTCAGTTACCTCTTCGGGCGCAACTACTTCGCCATGGTGACCTTCAGCTTCTGATCCGAACAAGACCTTTGTACCCCATGACCTTCCGTCTCCTCCTCCTATTGGGCACCATCGCGGTGCTCGCAACCTCCTGCAAGAAGGAATTCGATTCACCGCCTGTGCGCCAATTGCCTGTTGGCGAAGTTCTTACCGTGGCTGAATTGCGCGGCTTGTTCCAAGGTAGCCCCGTTCGCTTCGGGGGCGACAGTTCCTTCTACGCTGTTGTTACCGCGGACGAACAGAACGGCAACCTGTACCGCAACATCTATGTGCAGGACCACACCGGCGCTATCCAACTTCGTTTGCAGAACCCAGGTGGGTTGTACGAAGGGGATTCGATCCGGATCTACCTGCCCGGTACCATCATGAGCAGCTTCAGCGGTATGCTCCAGTTGGACTCAGTGAGCGTGGACGACAATGTGGTGAAGCAAGCCACTCAGGTCTTCAAGGCTCCGACCTTGGTCACCATTGCGCAGATCACACCTGCGATGCAGGGCATGTTGGTGCGCTTGGATAGTGTGGAATTCGCCGAAGGCCAGATGGGCATGACCTACGCCAACGCAGTTACCCAGCAGACCCAGAACCGCGACCTGGTTGATTGCGATGGCAACTCGGTACTGGTGCGCACCAGCGGCTTCGCGAATTTCGCTGCCAACACGCTGCCTGCGGGCCGTGGGAGCTTCGTGGCCGTGGTGGGCCAGTTCAATACGGACATGCAGCTCTTCATCCGCAACATCAACGAGGTGCAGTTGAACGGCCCTCGTTGCGATGGTAGTACCGGCCCCGGCCCCTGTGAATACGCTGTGGCACCGGTAACGGCGATACAGCAGGATTTCAATGATGTACTGCTGAACGACACCGAGTATCTCAACCCGAACTGGGTGAACTTGGCCGTTGTGGGTTCGCGTACCTGGCGCGGCCGCATCTTCCAGAACGACAAGTACCTGCGTGCCACCTCCTTCGGTTCCAACCAGAGCAATGAAGCGTGGTTCATCACCCCACCTGTCCAACTCACCGGCGGGCAGGTCGCACTCAGCTTCCGCTCCGCCATCGCATTCTGGAACGAGGCCAGTTGGCCGAACCCACTAACCGTGAAGGTGAGCGCCGACTTCGATGGTTGTGACACCGGTGCGGCTACCTGGACCACCATCACGGGCTACAACGCTCCCACTCAGGCCACCGCGAACTATACCTTCGTGAACAGTGGCACCATCGATGTGACCTCCTTTCTGCCCCAAGGCACCACAGGCAACATCCATGTGGCCTTCATCTACAACGGTCAACACCCGAATGGGGTGACCACCACGCTTGACCTGGACGACATTGTCATCCAATAACGAAACTTCGAACCGATCGCCTAAACCCTGATACCATGAAACACTTTACCCTGATCGCCTTTGCCGCCTTGATGGCACTACCAATGCAGGCGAAGATCGTCTTCGAGAGCGGCTTCGAGGACTGGTCCAATAACCTTCCGACCGACTGGTTCGGCACACGTACGAACCTGGCTGCTGCTGGTGTGGCACAGGTAAGCGATGATGTGAATGGCGGAAGCTTCGCCGTCCGTCTTACCCGCGACGTGACCGGCCACCAACGCTTCAGCACCCAGGATGTAGCAGTGGTCGATGGTCAAGCGTATGAGGTGAACTTCTGGGTCCGCGGTGAAGGTCAGATACGCCTGGGCTTGTACGATGGCCGTCCGACGGGATCCGGTTACGCCACCTACACCCCTTACACCAACGTTAGCGGGAACACCTGGACCGAAGTGACATTGAACATCACCGCAGCCAACAGTGCTGCAGATGGACAGTTCATCCTGAGCGTTCAGAACACCGTAGCGCCGGAGCATTTGGTCGTGGATGATGTGACCATCTCCCTGGGTTCCGTTAATCCTACTGAAACCGTATCCATCCAGGAGATCCAGGAAACCAACAACCCTGATGGCAGTTCCCTCCTTCTGGGCAGTACGGTCAATACTGGTGGGATAGTGACGGCCAATCTGCCGAACGGGTTCTACATCCAGAATGGCAATGGGCCATGGAGCGGCATATTCGTCTTTAGTACCTTGAACGTTCCTGCACGCGGTGATTCCGTGACCTTCAGCGCTGCTGTCGAAGAGTTCTTCGGAACGACACAGCTGACCCAGGTGAACGATTTCACGGTGGTTAGCAGCGGAAATCCCCAACTCGTTACCAATGTGAGCACCGCTCAGGTCAATACCGAGGATATGGAATCGGTGGTGGTGAGGGTCTCCGATGCGACCTGCACGAACCCAAATGCTGGCTTCGGACAATTCGTTGTGAACGATGGAAGCGGAACATGCCTCGTGGATGATGTGATCTATGCATTCAACGCCACGCTGAACACGGCCTACAATGTTACCGGGCCGGTGCAATACGCCTTTGAGGAATACAGGATCCTGCCTCGCGATGCTTCTGATGTGGAGATCTCTACCGGCCTCAACGAGAGCGCCTTTGCGGGTGTCCAGCTCTATCCCAATCCATCCATCGACCTGATCACGCTAACCGGTATCCAGGACCGTACGGAGTTCATGCTCAGCGATGCCGTTGGGCGCGAAGTGCTTACAGGCATTCTCGTGAACGAGCGCAACACCATTTCGGTGCAGGACCTGCCCGCTGGCCTCTACGTGATCACCCTGCGCAATGCAGGAGCACAGTGGAGCACCCGTCTGGCCGTTCAGCGCTGATCATTGCCCAACTGAAAGACCCGCATCGGTGAAGACCGGTGCGGGTCTTTTGGTTTTCGGTAGCCCCAATACCACGGTCGTCCACTACGCGACCGTCGCAGGGGATCAGTCCCATCAATTCAAAGCGGCCGAAGGAACTCCATCCTGCGCTCGTGCAAAGGCCACAGGAGCGGAATCGACCGGCAAGTCCGCAAGCAAACGCAGGTGACCTACCTACTGGATCTCCTTCACCAGGATCAGGAACACCGGAAAGTGGTCGCTGAAGCCGTCCTGGTAGGTATCCCCCACATAGGTGCGAAAGGGGTAACCTGCGAAGTTGCCATCCTTCTGGCCCAAGTACGGCTCATTGAAGATGCGTGCACCGTAGTACTTGTAGTTGCCACCTTGGCCTGATACAAGTGCCTCGCTGATGATGATCTGGTCGAAGAGGTTCCAAGCATCGCGCCACGCCAGTGTGCCAACGCCCTTCTGGTACGGAGCATACATGGGGTTGTACAGGCGCCCATCCACGGCTTGGCTCTTGTCTCCGGTGGACCTTAGAAAGCGTGCCACACTTGGGCTCACCGGATCATCGTTCAGATCGCCCATATACATAACACGTGCATCGGCATTGCGCGCCAGCAGCGAATCGATGATGTGGCGACCCAATTCCGCCGCCGCTTTGCGGTTGGGCATGGAGCGTTTCTCGCCACCGCGGCGCGAAGGCCAATGCGCCACGATCACGTGCATGGTATCACCATCGAGGATACCGCTTACCAGCAACTGGTCGCGCGTGAGCAGATCGGGCTTCTCCGGCATGGTGAGCCGGTAGCTCTTGTGTGCAAGCACCTTGAACCGCTTGGGATCGTACATGAGCGCAGCATCGATGCCGCGCAGATCGGGTCCATCCTCGTGTACAACCTTGTAGCCACGATCGCGTATCCCTTTGTTCCTCGCCAGATCTTCAACCACCTGCTTGTTCTCCACTTCACAAAGACCGAGAATGGCCACACCCTGCGGATGGAGGTCCTTGCCCATGTCGCCGATCACCTGTGCCAGACGATCGAGCTTGCGCTCGTAGCGCGCGGTGTTCCAGAGCTTGGCACTGCCCGGTGTGTATTCGGTGTCGTTCACATCCGGCGTATCGATGGTATCGAAAAGGTTCTCCACATTGTAGAACCCGACCAGCGCGGGGACGAACTCCTTCTTGGTGGGTTGAGCCTGGCATGCCGAGGCACAAAGCGCTGCAGGAAGGAGAAGCGTAATAAACTTGATCATTGTGGGATGCGTAGTTGGGAGCGCCAAATTAGACCTTGCGCCTTGGGTGGAGCGTTCGGATCCATTAAGCCGGGGTGAACACCGGATGAATTCTTGATGGGCTTCTTCCAATGGCGTGCCGCTTTGTGCAGTTCAAAGTTCCGCAGTGCGTTCCTTTGAGGTGACCATGTTCGACCTGTTCCGCTCATCCATCCTACTGCTGACGTTCTGTGCAGCGCAGACACTTGTAGCCCAAATCCCCATTGCACAGGCCCGCGACCTGACCATCGGCACCACTGTCACTGTGCGTGGCATCGTGACCAACGGCAGCGAGCTGGGCGGCATCCGCTACATGCAGGATGGTACCGGAGGCATAGCGGTGTTCCCCGGCACAGGTTCGACAAGCGGTTTCAGTCCCACACGTGGAACGGACATAAGCGTTACCGGCCCGCTGAAGCTGTTCAACGGGCTGTTGGAGATAGACCCTGTTCAGTCGTTCACGGTGCATGCCACCAATGTTCCACTCCCTGCCGCACAGACCATCACCCCCGCAGGCATGGGCGAGACCACGGAAAGCGAGTTGGTCCGCATCAATGCTTGCGTCTTCGCCAATGCCGGAAGTACGTTCACTTCGGGAACAACGAGCTTCACCTCCAATGGGCTTCCGGGCAACATCTTTCTGCGCACCGGGCATCCCCTGGTGGGCAATACCATTCCTGCGGGTATCGTGGACATCATCGGTCTCGTTTCGCAATTCTCAACGGCCACTCCACCGATAGGCGGTTACCAGTTGCTTCCGCGCACGGCACCCGACCTCATCGCTTCAAACAGCATCACCATTTTGGGCGAAGTGCTACAATCGTCCATCGTGCCTACCGGATTCACGCTGGATTGGAACACCAACATCGCAGGCTCTGCCCGTGTACGCTATGGCCTTACACCTGCAATGTCTTCGCTTGCTTCGCCCACCGCCATAAGCACCTCACACAGCGCCCAGGTGAGCGGCCTTCTGCCTGCACGAGCCTACTATGCACAAGCCTATTCGGTGCAAGGCGCTGACACGGCTTGGGCTCCTGTGCAACTCTATTCCACGGCTTCCGCGGATGCCGGTAGTGTGAGGGTCTACTTCAACAAGCCTGTGGACGAAAATGTGGCGATAGGACCGGTTGCGATAGATCTTGGAAGTGCCATGGACGACACCTTGAAGGCCTACATGGACCGCGCTGAGAGCACCCTGGATATCGCAGTATACAACACCACCAGCAGTCTGCTTGTGAATGCTGCCAACGATGCGCGTTCACGCGGCGTGCAGGTGCGTTGGATCGCAGAAGCGAGCAACAGCAACAGTGCCTTGCAGAACCTCTCTGCAAGCATACCTCTGCTGTACCGCACCAACTCCACAGGCAGCGGCATGCACAACAAATTCGTGATCGTGGATGCCGACGGTGGCCCAGCGGCGCACATCCTTACCGGCTCGGCCAACTTTACCAATTCGGGGCTGTTCCTGGACCCCAACAACCTCGTGGTGGTGAACGACATGGCCCTGGCGCGCGCCTACCGGATGGAATTCGAGGAGATGTGGGGCTCCAGTGGCACCTTACCGAACCTGGGCAATAGCCGTTTCGGCGGGGATAAAACGAACAATACACCGCACCTCTTCAACGTGGGTGGGACGCTTGTGCAGAGCTGGTTCTCGCCGAGCGATGGCACCACGGCCAGAATCGTTGATGCCTTGCAAAGTGCCGATGAACGCATCGAATTCGCGCTCTTCGTGCTCACCTCCAGCACTCTTACCGAGGCCCTCATCGATATGCATGCGGAACCCGGTGTGGTGGTGCGCGGCATGGTGGAAGAGGAGGACATGAGCATGTGGACCTTCGATGCCCTGCTGGAGGGTGGCGTCGATGTGCGCACCGATGGCGCAACGAATAGCCTACACCACAAGTACGCCATTGTGGACCGCGGTGCCCCTGACTCCGACCCCATGGTGGTGACGGGTTCGCACAACTGGAGCTTCAATGCAGAGAACAACAACGACGAGAACACACTGATCATCCACAGCGCCACCATCGCGGACCAGTTCCACCAGGAGTGGAACGCACGATGGACCACCGCGGTAAGCGTACCCGAGTTGGGTGCCACGCAAAGCCCAGTGCAACTGTGGCCCAACCCCAGCAACACCGTGCTCAACATCGCATTGGAGAGCATGGCCGGGAATGCGGAGCTGTATGTCGTGGATGCGTCGGGCCGCATCGTCCATAGCGAACGTGTTCCTGCAGCGGTCCATGTCCTGGATGTACAGAGTCTTTCTCCCGGGGCCTATAGCGTGGTGGTGGTGCGCAATGGTGAACGGTACTCGCGCACCTTCCTGCGGATGCCTTGATGGCTATTCTGGCATCCGCAACGGATTCCGCTCGTTGTACAAACGCAGGAAGCGGAACAGGGCTTCGGTACTGTTGCGTTGTTTCTTGGGCAAAGCACGGAACTCCTCTTGAAGGACCGGGTCGTGGACCAACGCATGGTCCATTCCGCCGGCAGTGAAGGGCAGGAATGCTCCCGTGCGCATATCCAGCACCTGCTGCATGAGCACCGTTCGCGTAACTCCACCGTATGGGTACATGTAGGGGTCCCAATCGCGGTAGCTGAGTTCGTACACCATGTGGCCCAGGCTACCCATGAGGCCGATGCGGTAGAATCCGTTACCGGCTGCGATGTAGATGGCGTTGTTCTGGCAGAAACCCCACAGGTTCTCCTTGCGGATCATCTTGCGCTCACCGCTCTCCTCCACGTAGTAGAGCTTGCTCACAGCACGCCGGATGTCGCGCACTTCCAAGCCTTGTTCATCACGTAACTGTCCGATCGGGATGGTGGGGGCGTTCGAACGGAATGCCCTGAAGTCGGCGTACACACCATCGCGCAGTTCCATACCGCCGTAGTAGACCACCCAGGCACTGTCCTGCTGTGCTTGGATCGCCCCATTCGCGAACGCCAAGAGGAGGAAAAGCAGTGCGCGCATCATGCCTTGGAGACCGCTTGACGAATGAATGCAGTGACTTCGTCCGGCGCTTGGGCGTGTACCCAATGGCCCGCGTAGGGAACGGACTCCACGCGCGCCTTGGTGAATTGTTCTTGGATGGCCGGGATGTCCTCACGCAGGATATAATCGCTTTGTCCGCCGCGGATGAAGAGCGTGGGAACCGCGACACGTTCGGGGCCGATGGCAGCAAGTATCGCATCGAGCTCTTTCGAGAGAAGATCCACGTTCACGCGCCAACCAAGCTTGCCATCCTCCACCCAATAGAGATTCTTCAGCAGGAACTGCACCACCCCGGGCTCCTTCACATGGGCCGACACATGCTCTTCGACCTCCTTTCGGGTGCGGCCCTGCGATAGGTCGGCGGTGCGCAGAGCTTCAATGATATGCCCGTGGTTGTTCGCATGTTCCCTTGGGCTGATGTCCACCACGATAAGCTCCTTCAGCAGATCGGGCCATTGCTGTGCGAATACCATGGCGGCCTTGCCTCCCATGGAATGGCCCACCAGCACGATGTCCTTCAATCCCAGTTTCTCCACCAAGGCATGCACATCGGCAGCCATTAGAGAATAGCCGGTGGCCGTGGTGTGCGGCGAACGACCGTGATCACGAAGGTCCACCAGAAGCACGTCGCATGCGGGAGCATTGGGGGAAGTAGGCTCAGCAAGTTCACGGCCGATGCTTCCCCAGTTGTCCGACGTTCCGAACAAGCCATGCAGGATCACCACGGGTGTGGCGCCTTCGCTGCCCAAGCGGCGGTAGTGCAGATCCACGGTCATCGCAACTCTCGTAGGTATAGTGCCACGGTATTCTCGAGGCCGTACAGCAATGCATCGCAAATGAGCGCATGGCCGATGGAAACTTCGTGCAGGCCCGGAACGTTGTTCTTGAAGTAAGCCAGGTTATGCAGATCCAGATCGTGCCCCGCATTGAGGCCCAGCCCCAGTTCAGCAGCCTTTATTCCAGCTTGGGTGAAGGGTGCGACGGCTGCACTGCGATCTTCATGGTAGATGAGCGCGTAGGGTTCCGTGTAGAGTTCGATGCGATCCACGCCGGTATCGGCGGCGTGAGCGATCTGCTCCGGATCCGTACCCATGAACAGCGACGTGCGGATGTTGGCCTCCTTGAAGCGGGCCACAACCGCGCTGAGCATGATCTTATGCGCTTTGGCATCCCAGCCTGCATTGCTCGTGAGCACGCCGGGCGGGTCGGGCACCAAGGTCACTTGGGCAGGCCGCACATCCAACACCAACTGCAGAAAGTCCTCGCTGGGGTAGCCTTCGATGTTGAACTCCGTTGTGAGCAACGGCCCCAGGGCGAGCACATCGCTACGCCTTATATGGCGCTCATCAGGACGCGGATGCACCGTAATGCCCTGCGCTCCGTAGCGCTCGATGTCCAAAGCCATGCGCAGCACATCGGGGTTGTTGCCACCTCGGGCATTGCGCAAGGTGGCCAGCTTGTTGATATTGACACTAAGACGCGTCATTCGGTGATCGGTTACCTTGGTCCCGGATCGGGCGCACAAAAGTAGTCCCCACTCCACCCACCGCATTTTCAGCATGCACGCCAACGACCTGATCACACCGGACATACCACCCCTTCGCCCTCAGGACGACATCGGTCGTGCATTGGACTGGATGGAGGAATTCAAAGTGGGCCACCTTCCCGTTGTGGATGGCAACCGCTTGGTGGGCTACGTTACGGACCGTGATCTGGTGGACCGCAACGACCCCTTGGGCACCGTGGCCAGTGCAATGGAGCAGGTCGAAGTTCCTTTCGTACGTGGCGGGCAGCACATCTATGAGGTGATGTCGCTTTTCAGCGAACGCGGCCTCACCGTGGTGCCTGTACTGGACGAGATGGGCAACTACCTCGGCATGGTCAACGAGCACAACGCCCTGCGCGAACTGGCCCGGGTGACCAACATCCAGGAACCCGGCAGCGTGGTGGTGCTGGAAATGAACCAGAGCGACTACAGCTTGCACGAGATAGCACGCATTGTGGAGGGCAACGATGGCCGGGTATTGAGCGCTTACAGCCATAGCCTCCCGGATAGCATGCGCATCGAAGTGACCCTGAAGATCAACCGCGAGGATGTCGGCAGCATACTCCGCACCTTCGAGCGCTATGATTACTTCGTAAAATCGACCTACCAGGGATCGAAGTTGCACGACGATCTGCGCGACCGTTACGAGGAGCTGATGCGATTCATCAACCTGTGAGCGCGGTGTGGAGCTCGGTAGCTGAACATCCTGCCTCAACCCTCCGACCACCTCATTAGCACGGGAATGCGCCCGGCACATCTGCTTCTCCTATTGATCCTGTGGCCTTGTGGCGTGCTTAGCGCCCAAAGCGACGGAGCTGACCGACCCTTACGTGTACTGGGTGTAACGGTGAGCGGAAACAAGGTGACCAAGGAGCGCATCATCCTGCGCGAGATCCTGGTGCTTGAGGGCGATACTCTACCTGCTGAAGCCTTGTACGAAAGGCTGGAACGCAGTCGGCAGAACCTGATGAACACGGGGCTCTTCAACACGGTGAGCCTGCTGCCGGTATACATGGACATGCATTCCGTGTTCATCGAAGTCCGGGTCAACGAACGCTGGTACCTGTGGCCCGCGTTGATCTTCGACCTGGCCGACCCCAACTTCAACACCTGGTGGCGCACCCGTGACCTGGAACGCGTCAACTACGGCATCTATCTCTACCAGTACAACTTCCGGGGCCGCAATGAGACGGTATACGCATTGGCCCAGTTCGGCTACACCAGCCAGTTCGCGTTGCGCTACAAGGTGCCCAACATAGATCGCCAGCAGCGTTGGGGCATCAGTGTGGGTGGGGCATTCCTACAGCAATCGGAGATCACCACCGGCACCGTGGGCAACGAACGCATCCTGATCGCGGACCCAGGCAACAGCAACCGCGATGAATGGAAGGCCGATGTGGAACTCAGCCTGCGCCGCCAGCATGATGTGCGGCACGCCTTGCGCCTGAACTACACGGATGCCTCGGTCACCGATACCATCATTCAGCGTTCCCTGGACTACTTCGATGGCAACAGCACCGAAACCCGTTTCCTGTCGCTGGGCTACACCTTCATCTGGGATCGCCGGGATGTGCGCGTGTTCCCCCGTAAGGGACACTTGGCCGAACTGCGTTTGGACCGACATGGTCTGGGGCTGCTGAGCCGTTCGGCGCCCAACATCACCACCACCTACGCCACCTACAAACACTGGTGGAAGGTCCATGAGAAATGGACCCTTGCCATGGCCTTACGCGGCAGGCACACCTTGGGCACACCGCCGTATTACGTGCAGGAAGGACTTGGCTATGGGCACTACGTGCGTGGTTTCGAATACTACGTGATCGATGGTGAGCACTTCGCATTGGGGCGTGGAAATGTGATATTCCAATTGTTGGCCCCCCGGACCAAGCGCGCCGAATTCATTCCCTTGGAAGCCTTCCGCACGTTGTACTTCGCTTTGTACTTGAACTTGTATGCCGATGCAGGCCGCGTATGGGACAGCCGCTATTCTGAAGAGAATTTCCTGGCCAACCGCTGGATGAGCGGCTCAGGCGTCGGTCTGGACCTGGTAACGAGCTACGACCAAGTGGTTCGCGGCGAATACTCCCTCAATTCGCTCGGTGAGCACGGATTCTTCCTACATTTCAGTCAACCCTTTTGATCCCATGCGCGTAGGTGTACACGGTCGTGAAATGGCTTCGGAGAACGCCCCGGTGGTGGCAGAGCTTCTGGGTCGCATGGTGGCCCATGGACTTCTTCCCCGATTGACCACGGAATTGAGCACCTGGCTGAAGCAGTGCGGCAGCCATGCAGCCCATGAGGTGCTGGACAACAAGGACTTGGGTGAACAGGACCTCGACCTATTCATCGGCCTGGGAGGCGATGGAACCCTGTTGGACACAGTTGCCTTGGTGGGGCGGTCCTTGATCCCCGTGCTGGGCATCAACCTCGGTCGCTTGGGATTCCTTTCCACCGTGCGCTTGGAGGATGTGGATGCAGCACTGAGCGCACTGAAAAAGGGCCGTTATTCGCTGCAGGACCGCACCTTGCTGGAAGTGACCGACCATCCGGCCTTGCTGGGTAGCACCAACTATGCCTTCAACGAGATCAGCATCCACAAGCGCGACAGCGCCAGCATGCTCACAGTGCACGTGTACCTCGGGGCCGACTACCTCAATACCTACTGGGCCGACGGCCTGATCATAGCCACCCCCACGGGCAGCACGGCGTACTCGCTCAGTTGCGGCGGCCCTATCCTCTACCCCACCAGCGATGCCTTGGTGGTGAACCCGATCGCACCCCACAACCTCAATGTGCGGCCTTTCGTGGTGCCGGACCACTATACCATTCGCTTGGAATTGGAGGCCCGTAGCGACCGTTGCCTGTTGAACCTGGATTCGCGCAGCGTGGCCGTGGACGGGCGAAGTACCGTCACCATTCGACGGGCCCCTTTCCCGGTTAAACTGGTACAATTGGATGGCGAGGACTTCTTGAAGACCCTTCGTACCAAGCTCAATTGGGGTTTGGACATCCGTTCCACCCGCTCCCCCGAGGACCTTCCCGCGCCGCTGGGTTAACTTCGGCGCCTTGTACAGCGGAACATACCAACCCGCCAGCTCTTTCGTTGTGATGCCGATGTGCCGTTACGCCTTGATCCTGTTGGCCTTTGGGGCCTTGCCAACCGTTCATGCCCAAGTGAACGAGATCGGTATCACCGGTGGTGCCACCTACTACATCGGCGACTTGAACCCCGGGAAACACTACCCTAGCGAAACAAAGCTGGGTGGCGGGCTGTTGTTCCGGCATAATCTCACGGATCGTTTCGCACTCCGCTTCCAAGCCTTGTACGGCACGCTCCAAGCCTACGATAGTGAATCGGACGACAGCCTGGCCGTTCTGCGCAACCTGCACTTCAGGGCACGCCTCTTCGAATTCTCGGGCTTGATGGAGGTGAACTTCTTCAAGTACCGTTCCCGCGACAAGGACGGACGAAAATGGACCCCTTTCCTGTTCGCTGGCCTGGCCTACTTCAGGGCCAACCCACAGGCCATACTGAACGATACTTGGTATTCCTTGCAGTCCTTGGGTACCGAAGGTCAGGGCACCACCGCCCGCGACACCGAAGCGTATAAGATCGATCAGATCTCCATTCCCTTCGGCGCCGGTCTTAAATTCAATTTCGGGCGGCTGGATATGCAATTGGAATGGGGTCTTCGTCGCACCTACACGGACTACATCGATGACGTGAGCGGAACCTATGTGGACAACGATGTACTTGCCGTTGAGAATGGACCTTTGGCCGCTGCACTCGCCGACCGTAGCGGTTTGAACGAATTGCCCGGTTATAGCAATGCGGACCGGGCACGCGGTGACCGCAACACACGCGACTGGTACAACTACAGCGGAATCTCCTTTACGTACATCCTCAGTCGGTTCTCCGACTGCGATGCACAATACAACTGGATGCGCAACAAGCGCTGATCCAGTTGGAATGGTCATTTTTGCGATCCTTTGGAAAACGCAACCCTATCCGCCGAGGCCCTGAAGGCACGCATCGACATCGATCGTGTGCCCAAGCACATTGCCATCATCATGGATGGCAATGGCCGCTGGGCGCAACGCCATGGCGAACACCGCTTGGTGGGGCATGCCAGCGGTGTGGAGTCGGTGCGCGCCGCGTTGAAGGGCGCAACGGCCATAGGGGTGAAGTACCTCACCCTGTATGCCTTCAGTACCGAGAACTGGAACCGCCCCCAGGAGGAGGTGGATGCCTTGATGGAGCTGTTGGTGGATACGGTGGTGGACGAGGTTAGCGAGTTGCACGAGAACGGTGTTCGGCTGCACACCATCGGCGACCTGGACAGCCTTCCGCCAGGTTGCCGCGCTGCATTGCTCGATGGTATAGCTCGAACCGCAACGAACGACCGCATCACCTTGACGCTGGCACTGAGCTACAGTGCCCGCTGGGAGTTGGTGCGCATGGCGCGCGCACTGGCCGAGGAAGTAAGGAACGGGACCTTGGAACCGGCTGCCATAGACGAGGCGGCTATCGCCGCACACCTATGCACCAGCGACATGCCCGACCCGGAACTGCTCATCCGCACAAGCGGCGAACAGCGCATCAGCAATTTCCTGCTGTGGCAGATCGCCTACTCCGAACTGTGGTTCACGGACCTGCTTTGGCCCGACTTCCGACAGGAGCATCTCTATCAGGCCGTGCTCGACTATCAAGGTCGTGAACGGCGCTTCGGCCTCATCAGCGAACAGATCAACCCGTGAACCGGATACGCTTCATTCCGATAATCCTGCTCGCAGGTTGCTTGTTGTCCTACACAGGGCTGCTGGCACAGACCATCGATATCCGCACGATGGATGCCGCCTACCCCCAGGAGTATGAGATCGGGGGCATCACTGTGAGCGGTACAGTGAGCACCGACCCCAACGCGGTGAAGCTGTTCAGCGGTCTAGCCGTTGGCGATAAGGTTACCATACCGGGCGAGCGCATCTCCATGGCCATTCGCAACCTGTGGTCGCAGAAGCTGTTCAGCGATGTACGTATCGAAGCGGCCGAAGTGCGGGGGAGAACGGTGTTCCTGAACATCATCGTCCTTGAGAAACCACGCCTGTCGCGCTTCAAATTCAACGGAGTGGGCAAGAGCGATGCGGATAAGCTACGTGAAGAAGTAGTGCTTATCCGTGGCCAGCAAGTGAATGAAGCGGTTGTTGCCAATACGCGTTACACGATCCAACAATACTTCAGCGATAAGGGCTTTCTGAAGGCCCGGGCCGATATCGTGGAAATGAACACGGACAGCTTGATGTCCAACAGCGTTCAGCTCACCATCAACGTGGACAAGGGTCCACGTGTGAAGATCAGCGATGTGGTCTTCATCGGTAACGAGGAACTGCCCGACGAACGCTTGCGCAAGGCGCTGAAAAAAACCAAACAGACGCGCTGGTGGAACGTATTCGCCAGCAGCAAATTCATCCGCGAGGAATTCAAGGCCGACAAGAACCGCTTGCTGGATCTGTACAACGAGAAGGGCCACCGCAACGCGGCTATCGTGAAGGACACGATCTTCTACGTAAAGGACGACCGCATACGGGTGGAATTGACCTTGGATGAAGGCGAGCGCTTCCACTTCCGCAACATCACCTATACTGGCAATACCAAGCACGACGACGAGGAACTGCGTTCCATCATCAACATCGAGCGGGGCGACGTGTACAACAAAAAGCTACTGGAAAGCCGCCTTTACATGAACCCGGCAGGACGTGACATCAGTTCACTTTACATGGACGATGGCTATCTGAGCTTCTACCCCGACCCGGTGGAGATCCTTGCAGAAGGCGACAGTATCGATATCGACATCCGTATCCGGGAGGGGAAGCAATATCGCATCCGCACTGTTATCATCAACGGCAACAGCAAGACCAACGAACATGTGGTACGGCGCGAGATCCGCACACGACCCGGCGAGCTGTTCAACCGCAGCGATGTGATCCGCACCCAGCGCGAACTGGCCAACCTGGGCTACTTCAACCCGGAGACCCTTGGCGTGAACCCAGTGCAGGATGTGCGGACCGGCCTGGTGGACCTGGAGTACACCGTGGAGGAAAAACCGAGCGACCGCCTGGAGCTGAGCGGCGGTTGGGGCGCAGGTCGACTGGTGATGTCCCTTGGCCTTTCGTTCACCAACTTCTCCATGCGCAACTTCTTGAACAAGAACGCATGGACACCACTGCCCAGTGGCGATGGACAAACCTTGAACCTGCGCGCACAAACCAACGGCCGCTTCTTCCAGAGCTACAATGTGAGTTTCGTGGAGCCTTGGCTGGGTGGCAAGAAACCGAATGCTTTGAGCTTCTCGGTATACCACTCGGTGCAGACCAATGGTGAGTCGCGCTACCTCTCGGTGAACGATGCTCGCGTGACGAATCCATTGCGCCAATCGCTGCTCATCACCGGAGCAAGCGTCGGACTTGGAAAACGATTGACCTGGCCTGATGACTATTTCATTCTGCGCCAGACCTTGGGGTACCAGAACTATGACCTGCGCAACTTCGGCAGCGGTGGTGGTCAGATATTCTTCGGCTACGAAACGGGAACCAGCAACGTGCTCTCCTACCAATTGGCAATTTCACGCAACTCGGTGGACCAGCCCTTCTTCGCACGCACCGGATCGGACATTTCCTTCTCGGTGAAGGCAACTCCACCGTTTTCCCTGCTCCAACCGGACAAGGACTGGGCATCAATTCCACCCTCGGAGCGCTACAACTGGGTGGAGTTCCATAAATGGAAGTTCACCACCACGTGGTACAACAAGCTCACCAATAGTAAGTCAGGTCACAACTTTGTGCTGATGACGCGGGCCGGTTTCGGCTACTTGGGCCGCTACAACGACAACCTCGGTGATGCCCCCTTCGAGCGCTTCTACCTTGGAGGTATTCCGTTGACGGGTTTCGTGCTGGATGGTCGCGAGATCGTGGCCCTACGGGGTTACGATGACTTCTCCTTGGCGCCCAACACAGGTAACTTCGTGGTCTCCAAATACACCACTGAATTGCGATTCCCGGTGTCACTGAACCCTTCAGCTACGATCTATACCCTAGGATTCTTCGAGGCGGGTAACACCTGGTCCAGCCTTGAACGTTTCGATCCCTTCAAATTGTACCGTTCAGCCGGCTTCGGCCTGCGCCTATTCCTACCCATGTTCGGTCCCATGGGACTGGATTACGGCTGGCGCTTGGACGATGTGCCAGGCATCCCGAACATGGCCCGCAGCCAGTTCCATTTCACGATCGGCATAGATCTTGGCGAACTATAGTGACGATCGTCTATTTTCGACGACCTCCCCATGACACGCAACCTCCCTTTGGTACTGGCTTTGGTGGTCCTGCTAAGCGCTGCTTCGCAGGTATCAGCGCAACGCATCGCGTTCGTGAACACCAAGTACATTCTGGATCAAATGCCGGAGTACGATGCTGCCCAGAAGGAATTGGACAAGGTGTCCAAACAGTGGCAGGACGAGATCGACGAACGCCACGTGCAGATCAAGCGGATGCGTGAGTCCTACAATGCTGAAGCGATCCTCCTTACCGAGGCGATGAAGCGCTCGCGCTTGGAGGAGGTCGACAGCCGCGAACGCGAGGCCCGCGACCTTCAACGCCGCCGTTTCGGCCCCAACGGCGACTTGTTCAAGAAGCGCCAAGAACTTATCCAGCCGATACAGGACCGCGTATACGATGCGATAAAGGAAGTGGCGGGTACGAGCTACGTGGCCATCTTCGATGTAGGCGGGCAAAGCAGCAACCTGCTCTTCGCGAGCGAGAAATACGACAAGAGCGATACCGTACTCCGCAAGCTGGGCATTCGCCCAGGCAAAGAAGGAAAGGAGAGCGGCAGTGACGACGAAGACTTCGCTCCCCAGCCCGAGGACGGGCCCGGCGAGGATAAAGCCCCTCCCGGACGTGATGGGGGTGGACAGGACATGAAACAACCACGATGAACATTCGACCCATGAAAACCCTATTGATCGCCTTCGGCCTGCTTCTTTGCATAGCCCCCGAGGCAATGGCCCAGACGCCCACCAAACTCGGTCATATCGATCGCCAGCAACTGCTGTTGGTGTTGCCGGAGCGTAAGGATGCCGAAACCAAGATGCAATCGTTCGCCGCCGAGTTGGACAAGCGTTTGCGTGCGATGGGCACTGAATACGAAACTACCGTGGCCAATGCCCGCGAAAAAGCCGAGACGCTCACCAACACCGAGCGCGAAATGTTGATGCGCGACATCCAGCAACTGGAACAGCGTATCCAAGAGGCGCAGGAGAAAGCCCAAGAAGATCTTGCCAAACAAGAGGAAGAGCTGCTGCGCCCCATGGTGGAACGCACCAACAAGGCGATACGTGACGTGGCCACTGAAGGCAACTTCACCTACATCTTCGATACGAGCACCGGTTTCGTGCTGTATTTCGATAAGGGAGAGGACATCATGCCCTTGGTGAAGACCAAGCTTGGTATCTGATCCCAGTGGTCCACGATAACCGTCCTGTCGGGATCTTTGATTCCGGTATCGGTGGGCTTACCGTGACCCAAGCCATTCGGCAGGCGCTCCCCATGGAGCGCCTGCTCTATTTCGGGGATACTATACATATGCCCTACGGTCAGCGAAGCTTAGCGGAAGTGCGCAACTTCAGCATGGCGATAACCGATGCGCTTCTTCGTCAGGATTGCAAATTGATCGTGGTGGCCTGCAATACTGCCAGCGGCGCGGCCTTACGCCAGTTACGCGAACACTGGCCCCACATTCCGTTCGTGGGTATGGAACCGGCCATAAAACCAGCCGCCGAATACACACGCAGCGGCGTGGTTGGTGTCATTGCCACAGCGGCCACATTCCAGACGGAGGTGTATGCCTCCGTGGTGGAACGCTTTGGCAAGGATGTACGTGTGATGCACCAAGCCTGTCCTGGGCTAGTGAGCGCCATAGAAGCCGGAGACCTTGATGGACCGGTGACCGAAGGCCTGTTGCGTAGTTGGCTCGAGCCGATGCTGCGTGAAGGAATCGATGCATTGGTGCTGGGCTGCACACACTATCCTCTTGTTCGCCCCTTGATCGAACGCATCGTTGGTCCGGAGGTGCGTGTGATAGACCCAGCACCTGCAGTGGCGCGGCAGGTGGCGCGGCTGCTGGAGCAAAAGAACTTGGCGTCCCACCCGGAGCAACATGGCGAACTCATCTGCCACACCAGCGGAGCTCCTACGGTGTTCGCAGCCTTGTTGGAGCGGATGGGGTTGTGCGGTATACCTGTCCTACCCAGTACTTGGAGCACCAACGGTGTGCTGGAACTGATCGATTAACGAGGTCTTGGAAGCTGTTTGGAGGTGTTGATGAACAAATTGCTGGCCTGCTTTGAGTGAGATCGTTTGCATGGCCATGCAAACGTTGTAGTGACCTGGTAATGAGAGCACTAGCGCTTAATTCTGCGATCAGATCGGAATCGACAGCTGTAACTTAGGCTGAGCGGCACGTCCAACTCACCCTCGACGTTTGCATGGCCATGCAAACTTCGGGGTGCCTGGTAACAGCGCCTCACATCCCCGGTAGATTGGAATATCCGAGGCATGCTGGTACTGAGTGATGCCACTATACAGCCATACGGTACATGACGTTTGCATGGCCATGCAAACGTCCGCAGACCTGGATAAATCCTCCAAGCCCTAGCTCTTCTCCCCCCCTTTGAACCATCCCGCATACTTGAGATAGTTCGCCGCGATGCGCTCGATCTCGTTCTGCGAGAGCTCCGGTCCAACGTCGCGCACGCGCTTGGCTGGCACGCCGGCCATAAGGCTACCGGGGGGCACCACGGTATTCTGGAGCACCACTGAACCAGCGGCTATAACGCTGCCCTCACCTATGACGGCATGGTCCATAACGATGGCACCCATGCCGATGAGCACCTTATCGTGGATGGTGCAGCCGTGTACGATAGCGTTGTGGCCTATGCTCACATCGTTGCCTATGGTGAGCGCCGCACGCTCATAGGTGCAGTGCAGCACAGCGCCGTCCTGCACGTTCACGCGGTGGCCCATACGGATGGCGTTAACATCGCCGCGCACAACGGCGCTGTACCACACGCTGCATTGGTCGCCCGCTATCACATCGCCGATCACTACGGCATTCTCGGCTAGGAAGGCATCGGCACCGAATTGCGGCGTGAAGCCGCGCACACTGCGGATAAGTCCCATGGTGCAAGGTTACTGCTCCGGGACGCTCGCTGGCGCAGCAGGCTTGCCGCAACCCTCCTTTTGGCAACAATCCGGCAAGGCCGCGAAGGCTTTGGCATCACCAGGGAGGTCATCGGCGTAGTAGCCTAGATCGGTCACCGCTTTACGCAGGGCATCGGGTTCGGTCTTGCGGGGGTCGTACTCCACGGATATCACGTTCGTGGCGAGATCGAGCTTCACCTTCTTCACCCCCTTCTCGTAGATCATCTCGCCTTCAATGGTTACAACGCACATGTCGCAAACAGCGGATGTACGTATCTCCAGGGTCTCGCTCTTCTTGCTCTGGGCTTGCACTGCGAATGCAGGCAACATCAGGAGCAGCAACAATAGGTTCCTCATGGTTCTGTGGTGCTTGGTTGTTTCTTGGTTGGTAGTGTGAAGCGCAATCCGCCGTAGACCATGGCCAGGTTGGTGGGCCCCCATATCAGGGAGGCATCAAAGAAGGGGCCGAAGGGATCCTCCGGCGCAATGATCTGTCGGTTCTGCAGTGCACTGGTCAAATTTTCTCCACCCAGATAGAACTCCCAGTTGCCCACGATGTGGGTAAGCTGTGCGTGCAGCGTGGCGAAGGAGGGTGCACGCTCACGGAAGCGGTACTCTTCCGGATTGCCTGCGGTGCTGGGCACCCGGCTTTCGCCGAAGATGTTCAAGCTGACATCGAATCGCCAGCGTTCCTTGCGGTCGGCATAGCCCAGATCGATGAGGCCACGGTGGGTGGGCGTGAAGGGCCGTTCCAGCAATCGACCGTCGAAGGTGGTGCGCGCATCGTACCAGCGGTAGTTCAGCTTCATGTCCAGCTGGCGAGAGAGCTGCACATGCACATCGGCCAGCACGCTGGTTCCGTAAGAAAGACCATCGAGCATGTAGAATGCGATGGTCTGTGGGGCGCGGTCCAGGTCGGTCACCACCTGGTGGGTGAAGCGTGTGTGGTAGCCATCCACGCCCACCGCCCATTTGCGGTCAAGCCACTTGAACTTATGGAGGAATGCCGCTCCGAAATTCCAAGCACGTTCCATCCCCAAAGGGCCCTCCACAACCACACGGCGCGAGCTTGCCAATACACTGGCACTTTCGGCCAAGGGGTTAGCGGTGCGGAAGGCGTGCCCAGCAGATAGGCGTGCCGTGGTCAGCGGTCCTAGATCGTATTAAAGAAGGGCTCGTGGACTCA
>JBBEDG010000169.1:0-19751 GCA_040881405.1 Flavobacteriales bacterium
AATTAGCGTGGAGGAGAGCAATACGCGGTAAGCGATGATGGATATGGACTTGGCCAAAACGTCGTGTCGCAACATGTGGTGGATGTTCATCTGTTGTTTTCAGGAATGCCGGGATCGGGTCTACCGGAGGCAAGTTAGATATCCATTGGTTCCGGTCACGGATGAAGCGCATCCACTGGAACCGGTCTGCCAGCGATCGATGCTTTTCTTCTTCCTAGCGATTCCGAAACATGGCCAATACAGCCCATGCAGTAGAGATCTCCGGTTGGCCTGCGGGTGCTGTTCGCACCTTCCTCAGAACTGGAAGTAGATGAAGGGCGCCATCTCCGCCGTCACGGTCTGGTACACGGCGAACACCACAGCGGTACAAACCAACGCCATGGCCCAAAGCGGCAGCGCGATGAAGGTTCCACGGTACCACTGTTTGGTGCGTTCGGGCAGCCAATGGATCACGAAGCCGGCGAGCATCACCAGCATCACATTGCGGAATCCCCAGAGCACATCGCCCATTAGCGACCATCCGAAACCCGATGTGATCTGGTGGAACATGTCGTTCACGGCCTGAAGGCTTTCACCCCTGAACCAGAAACGGGTGAATGTGATGAAGGTGAAGGTGACGGCAACGGCTTGGAAATGCGCGAACCAGTGTGTGCTTTTCCCCCAAGGGCTTATGCGCGACCACCCTTTGTAGATCAGCAGGCCGATGCCGTTGAGGCCTCCCCAGATCACGAACATCCAGCTGGCCCCATGCCACAGCCCACCGATAAGCATGGTGAGCATCAGGTTCATGTTGGTGGTGAGCATGCTTCGGAAGGGTGGCCAGATGTGCGCGATGACCATGAGGAGCGCAAAGGCACTAAGGAAGAGGAACGGTAAGAGGAGTTCGCCCGTGAGCAGTGTGATCATCACCAGCACTACGCCGGTCATGATCCAACTGAAGAGCGATCCTCCACGATTGCCGCCCATCGGAATGTAGAGGTAGTCGCGCAACCAGGTGCTCAGGCTCATGTGCCAGCGTTTCCAGAACTCGGCGGTGCTGCGTGCCTTGTAAGGGCTGTTGAAGTTCACCGGCAGGGTGAAGCCCATGAGCATCGCCACACCGATGGCGATATCCGTGTAGCCGCTGAAGTCGGCGTACACCTGCAACGAGTAACCGAAGATGGCCAATACGTTCTCGAAACCGGTGAAGCGCAAAGGATCGGCGAAGACACGGTCGATGAAGTTCACCGCGATGTAGTCGCCGATCAGCATCTTCTTCATCAAGCCGTTCAGGATCCAGAACACCGCAAGACCGAACTGCGCGCGAGTGAGCTTGAAATCCTCGTACAGCTGCGGAATGAACTCGGCGGCACGCACGATGGGGCCCGCCACCAGTTGCGGGAAGAAGCTTACGTAGAAGCCGAAGTCGAGCAGGTTGCGAACGGGCTTCACATGACCGCGGTACACATCCACCGCGTAGCTGATGGTCTGGAAGGTGAAGAAACTGATGCCCACCGGTAGCAGCACCTTGTCGGCTACGAAGTTGCTGTCCCAAACCAGGTTGGTCCAGTGCGCGAAGTAGTTGATGACCTGGAAGCTGGTGCCGAACGCCTCGTTGATGTTTTCCACCAGGAAGTGTGCGTACTTGAAGAAGCCCAGTACGCCCAGATTCAGGAAGATGCTGAGCGCGAGCAGCCATTTCTTCCGGGTCTCTGAACGCGCATCATGGATGCTCCGGCCAATGAAGAAATCGGTGATGGTGCTGAAGAGCAGAATGCTGATGAAGAGTCCACTGGTCTTCCAGTAGAAGAAGAGACTGGCGAAGAAGAGGAAGGCGTTGCGCAGGGCCCGCTGCTTGTGGATGATGCTGTACACGGCGAGCACAACCGCGAAAAAGCCCCAGAAAAAAAAGCCGGTGAAGATCAACGGCCTGGTGGGGTCGTACGCAAGGATCTCCAGCGTTGCTGTACCCAAACGTTCGAAAAACGAGCCCTGTACTTCCATGCGTTATGGCCTGGTGCTGCGCCTCACGTGTTCGCCATACGCCTCCATGATGGCGGCCACCTGCAGGTCGCCAAGCAGCATGTAGCCTTCCCGTTTGAAGTGGATGCGGTCCTTCTGTGCAAGTCCTGCCGCCTGCCATTGGGCGATGGATCCGAGCCCACCCATTACCGTGAACATGTCCCACACGGCCACACCTTGTTCGCTACTGAGTTCCAGCATGGCCTCGCGCACTTTGAAGGCATTCCGGTTGGCTACGCGACGCTTGAAATAGCTGTCCGTATTGGTGGTGAGCAGGATGGCGGCATCAGGCGCTGCGAGTCGCACCCGCTCGATGAGTTCCACATAGTTCCGCTTGAAGCGTTGAGGGTCGAATTCGCTGTCGTGCGCGTCGTTTATTCCGACGGAGAAGACCACAAGATCCGGTTCCAATAGGGCCATGTGGTCGGTGAAGCGTTGGCAGCGTAGATAGCTTTTCGTGGACGCCCCGTTCACCCCGATGGCGTGGTAGAAAATGCCGGGGTCGTCGCTTTCCATTGTGATCCCGTACAACGTGAAGCGCGCCTGGGTGCTGTCCTGCTTGACGAAGCGAAGTTGAAGGCTGTCCACATATCGGTCGTAATTGAAGGTTGTGATGCCCTCCATGGCATCCACGCTCCGCGTGATCACCACCGTGCTATCGCTTGACCACGCTTCCACGGCGAAGCTGCTGTCCTTACCATGCAACACCTGGATCCGGTTGAACTCATAGCCGGGATACTGATCGCCCCGAAAGCCTACATCCAGGTGGGTGAGCGAGTCGCGGGTGGTTACTGAGATACCGGCCAAGCCGAGGGTGCTGGTGTCCACTTTCGTTACGTTTCGCACTGCCGCCCAGTTGCCACTGTACTTCACCTCATACCAATATGGGTTGTTCGTCCTCGCCATGGTGAAGGGGAAGATGAAGCCTCGTCCGGCGCGGATCCCTGGCGCCGTTTGCTGCATGCGGTGCCGCGCCTGCTGGCTCCACATATCGGCTTGGATGTGTGAACCTCCAATGTGTACCACGTTCAGTTGTCCTTCGCCGGTGAAGTAGAGGCGGTCGAGTTTGTTGTGCCAGGCTTCCGTGGTGCCGCTATCCCCCCGTTGGATGATGCTGTTGGCGCTCGTATCCAGAAAGGGATATGCAGCGGTGCGCAGCGGATCGGGCTGGGCGATCGCCGGGAGGGTGAGGAGCAAGAATAAGAGTGGGAGGGTGCGCATGGGCTTAGCTCTATGCCGGGTCTGGCGAAGTCGACCCAGTGGGTCGACGGTACAGTTACATGATCATGGCTTTACGTTGAGAGGTATCGTTTTTTCCGTTTTCGGTGGTGCTTGCTTTTTTTCGGTCGAGGGTGTAGTGGCTGCTTTGGCGCTTGGCGTTGAGGCGAGCCAGGTGGCGTAGTCGTTGATCAGTGCAGTGTAGAAGAGCTCACCTATCTTCTTGGAGCCTGCCGGGCTGAAGTGGATGTAGTCCGTTGCGGCCAGCGGTGGGTCGGCCTCCACCCAACTCACCATGCTGCCACGCCCACCCATGGCCTCGTACATGTCCCAGAACACGGCGCCGTTCTTCAAGCTGTTCTCCTTCATCGCATCGCGCACCTCTTCAAGAAATGGCCTTGTCACGTAGTTCTCGCCTTCTTTGATACTCATGTCGCTGGGGCCGATCACGATGATGCATACACCGGGTATCATCTTCCTGAAACGCGCGATCTGCGCTCCGAAGAAGCGGCCGTACTGCTCCACTTCGGCTTGGTTCTTCAGGTTCGGGAGGACATTGCCTCCGTATTGGAGCACAAGCAGCTTCACGCCAAGATCGTTGTACATGGACTTTGACAGGGCTTGGTCCACCTTGCCGAACTCATAGCCCGCGCCGCCGCGAGCCGCGATGTTGTCCATGGCCACACCGGTTTGTCCCTCCAATGAAACGCCGAACACATCAGGACTGTCGGTTCCGCTGAGTGTAATGGTGACTTCGTTCGAGCTGGCCGGAAATCGCCATTCTCCGATGTGCATTCGGGCGCCGGGAGGTACCGTCTCTGTGCGCACATGTTCACCATTGCGTGAAACACTGATGGTGAGCGGAGCGCGGTGCCAGCCATAGTATAGCCGGCATACGGTCCAACTGCGGGCACGCGCGTAAGATCTGTTCAGCGGGCGCACCGTGATGGTCGCCGTGTGCTCGGTGCTATCGAGCACAACGCTGTCCGGTAGTATCGGCGTGAAGCGGGAGAACGAGGAAAGTGCGCCGTAGCGGTTGTGGGTGAGTGAACTGTCACGCTTGCCCATCACGCTGAAGCGTTCCCAATTGTCGCTGAGCTCTCGTTCAACGGAGAAGTTGGGGACTATGTCCGCCACGCTCACCAGCCCTGGCCCATGCCCGCCGAACTGTACCTGCAACTTGTTCCGTACATAGCTCGTGATACGATCTCCTTCCAACTGGGAATCGCCGTAGTGCATGATGCGCATCGGCCGCTTCCCTTCCTGAGCTTTGGTTAGCGCAGCGAAGAATGGATACAATGTGGCCTTCCCTTCGGCGGGGTAGTGTAGGATGATCCGATCTTCCAAGGGAGGGATCTTGGTTGGATCGAAACGCACGAATTCGGGCGTCGGGTCAGGAAGTGTGTCGAAGCCCAGTGTATCAGTGCCAGATGCATTTTTAGCCAAGTTCGCTGCGGCATCCTCGTCGGTGGACAAGGTGAGTATGTCGCTTATGTCCACTTTCTCCTGCGTTTCAGGGAAGAGCACCTCCTTCGGCGAAGGCAGATGAAGTGTTATCGCATCGCCCAAACGAAGTCCTTCACTGGGAATGAGCCAACCGACCAAACCCAGTAAGGCCATTACCACAAGCAAGAAAAGCAGGATCCGCGAGGGTGTCATGGTTTCGGGATCTTGATACGTTGCCCCGGCCGAATGCTTGCACTGATACCGTTGTAGCGCATGAGGTCATCTGCGGTAATACCTGCATAGCGCTTGGCGATCATGTACAGCGAGTCGCCACTCTTCACTGTGTACCACGTGTATTCCGGATTTATTTTCCGAGGTGCCGTAATTCGAGGGGCAACGCGCGTGGTGTCCATACGAAGCGGGGTAATGGTGCTGTCCGCCTTGGTGCTGGAAACGGTGCCTTCGTACTGTTGCCGCGCTGTCGGCGGGACATAAAGGACCAAGGTGTTACCCACATCGATCTGGTCGCCGCTCAGGTCGTTCCACTTGCGCACTTCGGACAGGCCCACCTTGAATCGGTCGGCGATACATCCGAGACAGTCACCTTCTTCGATACGGTACAGGATGGCCTCCCGTCCGTCGGGAAGACGTTCCACGGAATCCTGCTCGGCCACGGTGGGTTCGGGCCTGCGTGGCTTGGTGCTCTGCGCTTCCAGCACCACGAAGGCTAGGTCGGCGAAGCGCTCGGCCTCGCTCCGCGGAAGTAGGAATGGCATACCCGCCGGCACCACACCACCGGTCAGCGTTGGGTTCAGAAAGGAGAAACGGGTGGGCCTTGTGCCGATGACCTGGGTGATGGCGTTGATCACCAGTATACTGTCGAAGCGGACGGTATCGCTTGCTTCCTGGATGCGCACGCCAATGGCCTCCATATCGAGCTTGTTGGCCCGTTCGGCCAAAAAAGTGAATGCGATCAAGCGCGCGAGGGTCTGTTGCTTGTCGCTGCTGAAGTGCGGGTACAACAAACGCGGATCGGAGACGCTGCCGCTGCGTTGTCTGGCGCGGGTGATGTTCGCGGGCCCACATGCGAAGGCCATCACGGCGGTGGGCCAATCCCCATAAAGCGCTTGTAGTTCCTGGAGGTGACGCGCGGCTGCCCGGGTGCTTTTAACAGGGTCGCGGCGCTCATCCACGGTGGCGCTTACCACCAGGCCGTTCCGCAAGGCAACAGGATACGTCAGCATCCATAACCCTGCTTCGCCGATGTTGCTATAAGCTTGTGGGTTCATGGCGCTCAACGCGAAGGGCAGGTATTTCAGTTCCGCCGGAATGCCATGCATGGCCAGCTCACGTTCTATCGTGGGCAAGTAGCGCTCGCTGGCACCCAACAATGCACGGAAGTGATCGCGGCGTTCACCGCTGAAGAGCAGCACGTATCGCTCCACCAGACTGTCGCCGAAAACAGGCAGTGAAGGAGTGCTGGCCCTAAGTTTTTCGTAGAGTTCATCCGTGTCGGGCATTTTCCCGGCCCGGCTTTTCCCGCTGAATTCATCAGAGCGCAGGTGCAAAGGCCACGTGGTCAACAAGCTGTCCACCGGCCACGTTTCCTGCGCATTTGCGGGGAGCCAAGAGGCGAACAGGAGCAGTGCGATAGTATGAAGGCGGAGGAAGTTCACTGGAAGGCGTAAAGCAAGCGTTCGCATGCAAGCAACGGGCCGGGTGCTGGCGGAAGTCTTCCACGCGGTGTTGTTGGCTAAGCTGGTGGCGCGAACACTCGGCACGCTGCTTCGTTCCTTTGTACCATGCGAACAGCATCCATGATACATCGCGGTGTATTCAGCGTCCTTGCAGTTGCGATGCTGTTGTCCGCATGCGCTCAGCAAACCCCGCAGCCAGCAGTTGATGCGGCCGGGGATCTTCAAACACCAAGTACCAAGCCCCCCATGACCGTAGAGATCTGGAGTGATGTTGTCTGCCCATTCTGTTACATCGGCAAGCGCGAGTTCGAGCAGGCTCTGGCGAAATTCCCAGAGCGTGATAATGTGCAAGTGATCTGGAAGAGCTTCGAGCTGGACCCGAGCTCGCCGGCCAAGAGCGAGCTGGATATGTACGGCATGCTCGTGGACAAGTACGGTGGAACGCGGGAGGATGCCAAAGCCCGCGTGGCAGGTGTGGTGCAACGTGCCAAGACCGTTGGTCTGGAGTACAAAATGGACATCGCCGTTATCGGTAACAGCTTTGACGCGCACCGTGTGCTGCAATTCGCGAAGACAAAGGGCCTGGGCGATGCCATGAAGGAGCGGCTCTTCAAAGCCTACTTCACCGAAGGTGCCCAACTGGCCGATGTGCCCACCTTGATCAAGCTCGCCAGCGAAATTGGACTGGATGGCAGCGAAGTGGCCACCGTGCTCAGCTCCACGGCATTCACCGACGAGGTGCGGGCCGATGAGCGCGAAGCCCAACAGATCGGAGTGCGCGGTGTGCCCTTCTTTGTGATCGACCGCAAGTTCAGTGTCAGCGGTGCGCAGCAGAGCGAGGCGTTCTTGGGGGCTTTGCAGCAGGGGTGGGAGGCAAGGTGATCGGCGGGGTGGGTCGGAAGCCAGATCATTTGCTTGTACAAGCAAATGATCTCGTGCTTGGATCAGCTTTTGGTGCTCGCAACGCGTGGCCCTTCGTCCTTGTCTTCATTATACCCAGAAAGCCCGCTGGAGTTGAGCTATCTGGACATTGTGGGGTTCTGTGGGAAGGCTTCGTAGAGTCTCAGGTCATTTGCTTGTACAAGCAAATGAAGCCATAGTTGGCGTCCTGGGTACGGACGTTTGCTTTCCATCCCTCGTCCCAAGTTGAACCCCGCCGACCATCATTGCTCAAGCCTTATCCTCATCCCCATTGCCTTTTCCGCCAATACGCCTTGCCATACCCCACGAACACTTCCCCACCAGCCTTGATCGTTCGTGTAGCCATCACACAAGGCCGGTCATCATCATCCAGCGTGATAACCGCATTGTTGCGCAACCGCGAATTGCCGGGTCCTTCAACATCGTTGGCATACTTCGCGAAGCACGCGGTATGCATGCTGTCCAGAGTGCTGCCGTCGAGGAGCGTCACGAAGTAGCCGTCCTCGCTACGTTCGGCGCGTCGCTTTGCTTCGGCTGCGGAAAGTCGTTCACCCTCGAAAACGGCGATCACTTCGCCCCGGTGGATGGGGATGGCCGTGAACAGACCCTTGCCAGCACCGGGAATGCTGGAGGCTTGCACATAGAGGTAGTCCGCCTCGGGTGCGTCGATGGTTTGGGCTTGGGGGAGCGTCACGGTCCGTGGAATGGAGTGCGTAGTTAAGCAGCGTCGCGACATACCATGTTGATCATGAACTACGTTTGGAGTGCGCCATGCTTCGATCACTTCTCTTCTGCTCCTTGATGCTTTGCATATTGCTGGGCATGGGTTGCCGCCAGGACGAGCCTGTGCCACCTGGCCCTCCCGGAGATCTGGTGCTCATGGATATCGATGGGAATAGCTACCGGACGCAATTGATCGGCGGTCGACATTGGATGGCGGAGAACCTGAGGACCACGCGTTTTGCCAACGCAGAGAGTATCGCGCAAGTTCAGGATGCCTCTGCCTGGGTAGGTCTTGATCAAGCAGCATGGGCTTGGGCGAACGATTCTTCCTCACTGGATACGGTGTTCGGGAAATGGTACAACCATTTCGCTGTTTCCGATCCTCGCGGACTATGCCCAACGGGCTGGCACGTACCCACCGATGTGGAGTGGACCGCCTTGGCCAACAGCTTGGGTGGAGAGGAAGTCGCTGGTGCAGCGCTGAAGAGCACAGGAACGGTGGATGCGGGAACCGGACTTTGGAACCCTCCGAACACCGGTGCTACCAATACAAGCGGTTTTACTGGTTTGCCCGCAGGAGGACGCAGCCCCAACGATGCCGGCTTCTACAGCATGGGCAATGCCGCGATACTCTGGAGTTCAACGATCACTGCGGTCGATACTGCATCGGTACGTTTGCTCACGCATGTTGGGGTGGCATTCGAGCCCCGTGATCTGGCGGTGCGCTATGGATTATGCGTAAGGTGTGTGAGAGGCTGAGGGAAAGGGTTTACTTCCCCGCCAGTACCCCGCACAAGTGCCACAACAAACGTGCGCCCACATTAGCATCCCATTCATCGTGCTTGCCGGGGGTCACCTCCACCAAGTCGAAACCGATCACAGTACGCTTGGAGGCGAGGCGCGATAGGAGGTAGGTGGCTTCCTCGAACTGGAAACCGCCCGGTACCGGTGTTCCCGTGTTCGGGCAAAGGGTAGGGTCGAGTCCATCGATATCGAAGGTGATGTGGACCTTTTCGGGCAGCGCATCGATGATGGCGTCGCACTGTTCGCGCCAAGTGATGCCTTCGTACTGCTGGCGACGGATGTCGGCACTGCGCACGATCTTCACACGGCCTTTCTGTTTCAGGAAGACCTCGTTCTCCTGCTCGCAGAAATCGCGGATGCCCACGCAGCTGATGCTCTTCACTTGCTTCAGTGGCAGGGTGTTGTAGAGCACGCTGGCGTGGCTGTAGGTGAAGCCTTCGTAGGCAATGCGCAGGTCGAGGTGCGCATCGATGTGCAGGATGCCGAACTCCTTGTGGCGCTTGGCCTGTGCGCGGAACAGCCCCAAGGGTGTACTGTGGTCGCCACCCAGCAGCGCCACTTTCTTGCCTTGGTCCATCCAGAAGTTGCAGCGCTGTTCAACCCAGTCGTTCATCACTTCGCACTCGGCGTTCACCAGGTCCAGGGCCTTTTTCGCACGGGCCTGCTTTTTCGCATCGCCACCTTCAACAAGCACTTCGATCACGCGCTGTGCTTCCTTCTTCAGGGCATCACTCTGTTCCAGCAGTGCCTCCGGTATCTCGTCCATCCAGATGCCGCGCTTCCACAATTCCGGGAATTCGGGGTGGAAGAGGTCCACCTGCAAGGAAGCCTCTCGGATGGCCGCTGGCCCGCGCGAGGTGCCACCTCCGTAGCTCGTGGTCACTTCCCACGGCACAGGTATGATAACGATATCGCATTCCTCGGCGGTGAAGGGGAGTCCGTAGAGTCCACCCTGCGCGCTGGCCGGACTGTTGGGGTCGAACTGCTTGATCTTGGCGGCTTTGGTCATGGGGATGGGCGTTGTAGAACAGCGCGAAGGTAGGAGGGCGTCGAGAAGGGATCGGGCTGCCGCGAACCAAGGCCCCGAGTAACTTTGGCGCCCAATGAATATCACACTGATCACATCAGCTCTCCGCAAGGTCATTTTACTGGGCTTGGGTATCGCGCCGCTTTACGCGGTGTGCCAGGATGCCTTCCTGACCAATGCTTACATGCCCTTGTTCGTGAAGGCCAGCACCGATATCCCGATCAGTGTACGGGTGCGAAATGCTGCAACGGCCCAGCTCATCACCTTCCGGGTTGATTGGCGCTGGAACAACGGTCCGGTGCAGGCTGGCTTCTCGCAGACCACCACCGGGATCACAGGCAACCAGTTCTGGCCATATGAACATCCAGCCCCTTTCAATGTGCCACAGGGTAGCGGTATTTTGAAGGTGTGGGCGGTTGGCGTCGGTGAAGCGAATCCTTCCAACGATACGCTGATCTTCCGCATCACGGCATTGGAGCAGTGGACCACGAAGTCCGTTCTGCTGGAGCAATGGACCGGCACCTGGTGCCCACAATGCCCTCCTGCCAACACGGCCGGGAATACGCTCGACAACGATCCGCAAGTGGTTGTGGCCAAGCACCATGCGGTGGACGAGTTCTCCTCCGGGGCAAGCACGGCTTTCTTCGCACCCTACGAGGTCACATTCACGCCGGCCGGTGTCCTGGACCAAGGAGAATATGGTACGTATGCCCCCAACCCGGGTTCTGCGCAGTGGGGCCAGCAGGTGGAACAGCGCAAGCAAGGTGTGTCGCCAGTGCAAGTGGGCATCGGTGCGGTGTACAATGCACTGGACCGAATGCTTACGGTTGATATGTCGGCCACCTACACCTACGGCCTCCCAGGCGAACATGCCATGAACGTGTTCATCCTAGAGGACGGAATTTCCGCGCCACAAGCCAATGCGCCGGCCAACTATGTACACCAGCAAGTGGTGCGCGATGTGCTCACCGGAGTACAAGGCGATGGCAATGTTATACCGTCCACTCCGGTTCCGGGTGCGGCCTACACAGGCACCTGGGGCTTCATTGTTCCCGAGGATTGGGTGGCCCAGAACATTCGTGCTATTGGCTTTGTGACACACCGCGAGAACGGGGAGGCCACAACCCTCAACGTACGGTCGACGAGTTCCTTGGTTGTGGGTCTTAATGAGCGCGATGCACGCTCCACCACGATGCGTGCCTACCCGAACCCGGCATCGGGAGCCCTTTGGCTGGAACTTGCTGAAGTGCAAGGTGCGACCACTCTGTTGGTACTTGCCGCGGATGGCCGCGAGGTGATCTCCCATGCTGCTTTGTTCGCAGGTGCTCCGCTTGTTGTGAACGGCTTCGAGGCACTTACACCCGGTGTTTACCTGGTGAAGGTCGTTCACGGCGACCGCCAACACCAGCTTCGCGTGGTGAAGGAGTGATGCCGCTTGGTCTCGATCAACGTTGCGCAATGCGTTTGGCCATTCCGCGGAACACGAAGGCGTGGAAGGGCGTCACCATCCACCAGTATAGCCTTCCGAACAAGCCCCTGGGCCTGAACGTAGCGGTTTGGTGCAGGACGCCATCGCCCACGATGCGGAACTCCAGCCAGGCCTCACCGGGCAGTTTCATTTCCGCATAGAGCAGGAGGTGCTTGCCCGTGCGATCGGCGATCAACACACGCCAGAAGTCCAGCGCATCGCCAGGTCGCAATTGGGTGGGGTGGGTGCGTCCACGGCGCAGTCCCACGCCTCCGCTAAGGCGGTCCATCCAGCCACGCAAAGCCCAGAGCCACGTGCCGTAGTACCACCCAGTGCGTCCGCCAATGGCCCAGATCTTGGCCACAGCAGCCTCCGGGTCGCTCACCTCAAAGCGGCGGTGGTCCGTGTAGCAGCCATGTCGAGGCACGCTTACGAAGCTCCGCAAGCTGGGCGCCAGACGGCCATGGATGAAGGCATCCTTCCAACTGCTGGTCACCAGGTCCTGTTCAATGCGGTCGAAGGCGAGGCGTATGGCTTTCCTGTAGGGCATTGGCTGCTGCCCGATCAGCATCTGCAGGCGTTGGTCATTACACACCACTTCGGTCTTCATGCTGTCCACCAAGTGTGTGGCCAAACGGTAAGGCACACTGGTGACGAAGAAGAGCCAATAGGAGGAAAGACGAGGGGTCATTACAGGCACGATACCGATCCAACGCTTGAGGCCGCGCTCGGCGGCATAGCCGAGGAGCATCTCCTTGTAGGTAAGTATCTCCGGGCCACCGATATCGAAGGTCTCGTTGTAGGTCTCGGGTCGACCCAACACGCCGGTAAGGCACTCTAGCACATCGCGGATACCGATGGGTTGACACTTGGTATGCAGCCACTTCGGGGTGATCATCACCGGCAATTTCTCCACCAGATCGCGGATGATCTCGAAGCTCGCACTGCCCGAGCCTACAATGATTCCCGCGCGCAGAACGGTAAGCCCATAGCGATCGCTCAGTAGCAATGTTTCCACCTGCTTGCGCGATGCCAGGTGAGGACTTAGGTCGCCTTCGTTCACGATCCCACCGAGGTAGATCACCTGCTTGGCGGAAGTGTTCTCCACCAAGCTTCGGAAGCGTTCGGCCGTGCGGGCTTCCAGCGCATTGAAGCCAGAGGAATCGCCTAGGGAATGGACCAGGTAGTATGCCGCCTCGATATCCTTTGGCAGTGCGTCATCACTGCTCTCGCCGAGCAGGTCCAGGGCCATCACTTTAACCCTGTTCGCCAGTTCCGGCGCAATGGGCAGCCGATCGGGGTCGCGTACGGCGCAGGTCACCGTGTGCCCTTGCTCCAGCAGGATGGGAAGCAGACGTTTGCCAATGTAGCCCGTGGCGCCGGTGAGCAGGATGTGCATGTTGCATGGAACACCCGGTAGCGGGTTGCTGTTCCGTATGCAAAGGAACGCCCTCCCACGCATGGTGGTCGGGGCGTTCGAGCGGTCCGTTCGTGCCACCCTCGTTGCACTGCGGACCAGTCTCCCCGAGCTATACCCGGGCGCTTGCTTTGAATTAGAACCTGCGGCCCAGCACGGTAAGCAGATCCGGCAATACCATCGTCCTTACCACTACTTCTTGTTCAGGCTTATTCGTACTGCGCTGGCTGATGGTCCCGGTTGTACTTGGCACAGTTTGCTTGGCCGGAATCAGGTCATCGGGCACATCTTCAGGGCTCACTGTGGAACTTAGTCCGTTCGGTGTCATGGTCCAAGTGCGGCCTAGCATGTCGCTGTCCAATGTGTTGGTCACATTCTTCACATCGTCCAACATGAAGTCCAAGCCCGGGTCGAGGTATACGGCCTTACCCACGGGCACCAATACAACGTAGCGCAGGCGTTGAGCGCGAAGTTTGTCCTCTTTCGGAAAGCGGAGCCATGGAGAAACCACGAGGGACGAATCCTGTTGCTGCATGCTATGTGCGATGTTCTCCGACCTGCGCCTGGAAGACTTCAGGTTCGCGCCTTGGGAGTTGCGTTCGATACGTACGTGGTATTCAGCATCGGGGCTTCGCCGGATGTCGAGTTTTGCCCAGCCGCCATGCACACTGTCCTTGGTAGCGCGCAGTCCATCGAGATCCCAGTCCATTTCGCCCTTGCCGAAGTGGACGGACCATTGTTGGATGTCCTCGTTCGTATCCGCGTTCGTGAGGTATAGCACCTGTCCAGCCACGGGGTCGAGCGTTCGTACCGTGCTCAAGGTCTCGCTGCGCTGGAAGTCGCGCCCCACGCGTATGCCGATCACCGTAACGACCACGAGCGAGACGACCCAGACGGGAGCGAGCACCCAAGCCACCCAACCCGGTGCGCGTAGGCCAAGCATGAGCTGCAAACCTGCGGTGAGCAAGCCGATGATGGGGATCAGGAAGAGCAGGAACAAGGCGATGGAGAACCACATGGCCTGTCCGCTGGAAGGGAATACCAGCTGGCCGAGTTGTGCCAGGCTTATCCCCCCATCGCCATCGAAACTGTCGAACGCGAATACCGATCCACCCACTACGGTACCGATGAGCTAAATGGCGAAACCGACACCCAACAGGAGGAGGACGAAACCGACCACAGCAGCTAGGGCGCGCGATGCTCCACGAGCAGCCGTATCGGCTCCTTTGCGGAAGCCCTTCGCATAGCGCTTACCGTCCTCACCGCTCAAGCGTTCGCCCAGGTCCTCCACTTCCTTGGCTACGCGTTTGCCGCCCTCTTCGAAAGCCTTCTTCAAGTTTTCCACGGTAACGGCTTCACCCTCCATCATAAGGCGTTCCGCCGCTGTTGTTGCGGGCGGCACCAGGATCCACAGGATGATGTAGATGAGGATGGGGCTGCCCACTCCGAGCACGATGAGCGCGATGAAGGCGATGCGCAGCCACAGAGGGTCCGTACCGATGTACGCGGCAAGGCCACCAAGCACTCCACCCACCCAGCGGTCGTCCGCATCGCGGAAAAGCCGTTTGTGCTGGCGGCCACCACCGGAACGTGCGCTCGGCCCTGCTTCTGCCGCGGCTTCCTCCGAGTCGCCCAAGTAGTCCTCTGGCTGGCCCATGACGCCGATGATGTGTTCCACGTCGCTCATGGTCACCACTTGACCACGTCCACTCAAGCGCTCGGTGAAGAGTTCCGCGATGCGGCCCTCGATGTCGGCCATGATCTCATCCTGTCCGGGGCTTCCCGCGAACTGTGATCGGATGGTAGCGAGATAGCGTTGGAGCGCCTCGTAGGCATCCTCCTCGATGTTGAACACCGTGCCGCTGATGTTGGCTGTGAGGGTCTTTTTCATCCTGCGTACGCCGAAGCGTGGTTTAGTGGTGGTTGGCGGGGGTAAGGGTTCGGTTCAACTGCGTTGGGTCGCTTTCTTCACGGCGCGCGAAAGCTCTTCCCAGGTCTGGTCCAACTCTGCAAGGAACTTGGCGCCAAGAGGAGTGAGGGAGTAGTACTTACGTGGAGGACCGGAACGCGACTCCTCCCACCGGTAGGTCAGGTGACCGGAATCCTTCAAGCGGGTTAGAAGGGGGTACAGCGTGCCTTCAACCACGATCAGCTTGGCATCTTTGAGCTTGCCGATTATGTCCGACGGATACAACTCGCCTTGCGACAGTACCCCCAGGATGCAATACTCCAGCACGCCTTTGCGCATCTGGGCCTTGGTGTTCTCTACCTTCATGGGAATGGGTCCATCGGGTTATTGACATGGCAAAGATATGGGCCTTGTCTGGTACTATGCAACACAAAGTACCTTGTTGTGATGAATGGTTGGATGGCTGTGATGAACGGAGCCACCCAATGTCATGCTACTGGCTCATAGGAAGCGCTTACTTTGCCCGAACGCAACCCACACCCTGTATGAAAAAGCATTTATGGAAGATCATCCTGGTAGTACTTCTGGTCCTGGGGGCCGTAGGCTATGTGCGCTACTTCTGGGTCTTCGGCACTGGTGTAAAGGCCGGTGAGCTGAACTATGTGGTGCACAAGGGTGTACTATTCAAAACCTACGAAGGGAAGATGATACAGACCGGCATCCGCAGCCAGAGCGGCACCTTCGAGAGTTTCGAGTTCATGTTCTCGGTGGAGGACCCTGCCGTTGCCGACCAGCTGATGGTGAACAGTGGAAACCAATTCAACTTGCACTACACAGAATACCTTGCGGCCCTCCCTTGGCGCGGCCACAGTAAGTTCGTGGTCGACAGTATCATTTCCATGGATAAAGTGAATCGCTGAGGCTCGAGCGAATACCCTGCTTCGCCTAACTTTCCACTCCTGCCTGAACGGGATGCTGCAACATTCTACGCATATCCGATCGCGGACCTTCCGTTGCCCCGAATTGGGCAGTTCTTTTCGTGCAACCATCCTGCTGGTAAGGGAAAAGCTGAGCGGCCATGGCTAAGGGAAGATCGGTCAATGCCGCTACCGGTGCGGGCGAGAAGTCCCGGAGGCGCAGTTCCGTTCCACGGGGAGCAGGCTTTGTTCCCGATCTCAAGGACCTGTTCCAGCGCTACAACAAGCGCACTTCGGGAGCCCACAAGCGACTGGTGGTCTTCTTGGTCATGGCAGGAGCGGCCCTGCGTGCATGGATGTTGTTCCAGCCGATCACTGCGGATGAAGCCTTCACCTGGTTGCATTATGGAGTGCGCCCGGTTCTGGATATCATCGGCGACATGAAGCATCCGCAGAACCAGGTCCTACACACTTTGCTCGTGAAGTTGAGCGCCACGATGTTCGGACTGGATGCGATAACCATTCGGCTACCTGCCTTTCTGGCCTCCGTCCTGTCCATGCCGCTGTTCTACCTCTATGTACGTTCCATGTTCAATCGCTACATCGCGGTTATCACGCTCGCGATGGTAGCTGGTTCAGCTTCCTTGATCGAGTACGGCAGCGTCGCCAACGGCCACGCCATCGTATGGTTCTGCATGGTGTTGGCCCTTGTACTGGGCCGCCACTTCACCAAGGAGAACAACCCGGTCAGTGCTGTGGGAATGGGCTTCATGCTCGCCTTGGGCATGTGGGCCTCGCCCGATGGCCTGTATCCGGCACTGATGGTGCTGTTGTGGTCGCTCTTCCACCTCATCTTCAACCACAGCGACAGTTTGCCGGCGCGCCTGCAATTCTGGTTCGCTGGTTTTGTGGTGTTCCTGGTGGCCACCCTGCTTCTGTACGCACCCATCATCAACAACCATGGCCTACTGCAACTATTTCTTCACGACAGCTTCCCTGACCTGAGTTGGAAGCGCTTCAAGCTCGTTCATACCGAAGGCACCATGGCCCTCTGGTTCCACATCGTGGATGCCAGTGCACAGTGGTTCGCACTGCTTGGACTGCTGGGCCTCATCGCGGCCGCCTACATTTCGCAGAAGTATCGGATCCTGGCACTGGCGATGCTGATCGGAGCCGCGGTGCCTGTGCTCCTCATGCGCTATGTTCCCGAACCCGGTACATGGTCGTATACGCTGTACATGCTGCATGTAAGCACCGCCATAGCCTTGTTCTACATCCTCAAGCTCGTGCAGGAGAAGTTCTTTCCCAAGCTGGGCAAACGCACGCGGGTGGCGGTGGCATCCGTGGTGCTGCTGGTAGCAACAGCGTGGCCCGCCATGGCATTCCTGCTCGCCACCGATCGCCTATTGCGTTTCCCGGAGGCTGCTGTAATGGCAAGTTACCTGGACGGCGCCTTGGATCCCGAGGACCGCGTGCATGCCGACCTTCCTTGGGAAGACCCCCTGCTGTTCCACTTGATGTCCCTTGGTTGGAGCAAGGAGGTGGGCCGGGGAATGGGGCCCGTCGGAAGCCATCTTTTCGTGGTGATGGATCCCGGTGAGGAGCAGACACTGGCCAGCGTGCTAGCGGTACAGGCTGTTCCAGAGCAGCGCCTGATCGGACAGGAACTTGTGCTGGAGCAGGACCGCGTGAAGATCATTGTGGGGGTCGTGGGGCCTTCATTGACCGCTGAATAGCCGCCACGTCGTGCGATAGCCTTGCATTGGTTTCCTTTGCACCCGCATTCAGCACAGCATCCCATTCGGCCCTGGCCGTAATAGCATATACAATGGCAGAAGAAGGACGTCAGATAATCTTCAATATGGTGAAGGTGGGCAAGACCCTGCCTTCCGGAAAGAAGATCCTCAACGACATCTACCTCGGGTTCTACTACGGGGCCAAGATCGGTATCCTCGGTCTCAACGGTTCGGGTAAGTCCACGCTCATGCGCATCATCGCAGGCAAGGACAAGAACTTCGACGGCGATGTTCACCTCACGCCAGGCTACACTATCGGCCACCTGGAGCAGGAGCCCGACCTGGACGAGAGCAAGACCGTGATCGAGATCGTGCGCGAAGGCGTGCAACCCGTGATGGATCTGTTGAAGGAATACGAGGACGTGAACAACAAGTTCGCCGACGAGGACATCCTGAACGATCCCGACAAGATGGACAAGCTCATTGCCCGTCAAGGTGTGTTGCAGGACCAGATCGAGGCCAGCGGTGCCTGGGAGATCGACCAGAAGCTGGACATTGCCATGGATGCCCTTCGTTGCCCGGAGCCGGATGCCAAGATCAGCGTGCTCTCCGGTGGTGAGCGTCGCCGCGTGGCCCTGTGCCGCCTGCTGCTGCAAAGCCCGGACATCCTGCTCTTGGACGAACCCACCAACCACTTGGACGCCGAGAGCGTGGCCTGGTTGGAGCAGCACCTGGCCCAGTACAAAGGCACCGTGATCGCGGTGACCCACGACCGTTACTTCCTGGACAACGTGGCCGGCTGGATCCTCGAACTGGATCGCGGCGAAGGCATCCCCTACAAGGGCAACTACACCAACTGGCTGGAGCAGAAGACCGAGCGTTTGAGCCGTGAAGAAAAGACGGAGAGCAAGCGGAACCGGATCCTGAAGCAGGAATTGGAGTGGGTGCGCAGCAATGCCAAGGCCCGCCGTACCAAGAGCAAAGCACGTCTCGAGAATTACGAGAAGATGCAGAGCGAGAGCGTGAAGGAGAAGGAGGCCAAGCTGGAGATCTTCATCCCCAACGGCCAACGCCTGGGCGACAAGGTCATTGAGTTCGACAAGGTCTCCAAGGCCTTTGGAGATCGCGTGCTCTTCGAGGACCTCAGCTTCGCACTGCCACCTGCGGGCATCGTGGGCATTATCGGTCCCAACGGTGCTGGTAAGACCACCCTGTTCCGTATGGTAATGGGCGAGGAGAAGCCCGATTCAGGCACCATTACCCTGGGTGATACCGTTCAGTTGGCCTACGTGGACCAGAGCCACAAGGAACTGCTGCCCGAGAAGACCGTGTACGAAGTGGTGAGCGGTGGCCTGGAGAATATGGCCATCGGCGGCACGCTCGTCAACAGCCGAGCCTACCTCAGCCGCTTCAACTTCAGCGGTCCCGACCAGAACAAGAAGGTGGGCGTCCTCTCCGGTGGCGAGCGCAACCGCCTGCACCTCTCCATGACCCTGAAGCAAGGCAGCAACGTGCTGCTCCTTGACGAACCCACCAACGACCTGGACGTGAACACCCTCCGGGCCTTGGAGGAAGCCATCCAGGACTACAGCGGCTGTGCGGTCATCATCAGCCACGACCGCTGGTTCATGGACCGCGTTTGCACTCACATCCTCGCCTTCGAGGGCGACAGCAAGGTGTACTGGTTCGAGGGCGGCTTCAGCGACTACGAGGAGAACTACAAGAAGCGCGTGGGGGATATCGTGCCGAAGAGGCTGAAGTACAAGAAGCTGGTGCGGGGGTAGAGCCATGGATGCTCAACTGCGGCCAACGGGATTCATCACCACGCTCGCAGGTGATGGCACACCATTGTTGGTCTTCACGGCTTTGGTGCTGCTGTTGAGCGGGATCTTCGTGATCGTACAGTCGGCGGTCGGGCACTTCCTGCCGCACGACGTTGCCTATCTCGGCATGGACGCGGAAGAGTTGTCGGGTTACTTCGGTGGAAGAGTGACCAACTTCATGTTCCATGATCGAGTAGCCTTCGGCGGTTCCATCATGGCCGTGGCGGTCCTTTACCTATGGCTGGCACTCATTCCGCTTAGCACCGGACAGCGTTGGGCCTGGTGGGCTTTTTCGCTCTCCGGTGTCGTAGGCTTCGGCAGTTTCCTCACCTACCTGGGCTATGGCTACCTCGATACCTGGCATGGCATCGCCACGCTGATGCTCATCCCCTTTTTTGTCATGGGCTTATGGCTAAGCAGGCATGTTGGCCAAAGGGTTGTTGCGGTACCACCTGCACGGGATCTTTTCCTACGAATACGGTCGGCGCCTGGATGGGCAATGCTTTTGTTCGTTGCTGTTGGATTATTCCTTGGTGGGCTTGTCATCATGGTCGTGGGAATGACAACCGTGTTCGTACCTCAAGACCTCCGTTACATGACGGTCCAAGGGTGCTCTGATATCGATGCGATCAGCCCAAGCTTAA
>JBBEDG010000170.1:0-9255 GCA_040881405.1 Flavobacteriales bacterium
ATACTGGATGCTACATGGCTGAACACGTACGCCTTTCGCAAGTTGCCCGCCGCATGGGCAACACCTTGGTAAAGTCCCTTCGCACCCTGCTTGCCGTGGCCACGGTTGCGCTGCTTTGGCAGACCGAAGCCCAGGCCACACACGCCATGGGTGGCGAACTCACCTACGAGTGCATCGGGCCGAACCTGTACAGGGTGCGCCTGAATTTCTACCGCGATTGCAACGGTGTAGCAGCTCCGACGAACTGCACCAATGGTCGCCAGTTCCGCATGCGCAGCACGCAATGCGGAGCCACCATCAACCCCTGCTTCGGCTTGGAGGGCGTGGAGATCGTGACCCCCATCTGCCTCTCGGCCGTGGATCGTTGCAACAGCTCCCAAGGGCAGTATGGTATCCAGCGCTTCCGGTATAGTACTGTGGTGGATCTGAGCCAGTGGGCCGGTTGTGGCACCGACTGGATCATCGACTGGGACCTGTGCTGCCGTAACAATGCGATCACCTCGTTGAACAACCCAGGTGGTCGAAACCTCTACCTGACCGCATCGCTGAACAACACCCTGCAGCCTTGCAACAACTCGCCTCGTTACCTCAATGACCCCACGCCATTCGCCTGTGTGGGGCAGAGTGTAAGCTACAACCACGGCTTCAACGACATTGATGGTGACTCCCTCTCCTTCGAACTCGCTCCTGCCCTGGGTAGCAATGGATCCTTGATCCCTTACACCCCTGGATATTCATTCCTGCAGCCGGTTGTTACCACGGGAGGTGCGAACGCAGTGCAGATAAATCCGGTAACGGGTACCATCACCTTCGTGCCCAGCATACAGCAGTTCGCTGTGGTCACAGTGCGGGTGCGCGAATGGCGCGGTGGGGTGCAGATCGGCAGTTACCTGCGCGACGTGCAGTTCGCGATCATAGCATGCGTGAACAACAACCCGCAGGTAACAGGTATCAATGGTACAGGGCAATTCACGGCCACGGTGTGCGCCAACGAGCCGATCACATTCACAGTACCATCCACGGATGCCGATGCCGGGCAGACCGTGACCATGACATGGAACAACGGAATTTCCGGAGCCACCTTCACGGTGGGTGCAGGGCCATTGCCCACGGGCACCTTCTCTTGGACGCCAACGGTGGATGATATCGGCCCCAACCTGTTCTCGGTCACGGTACAGGATGACGCCTGCGCGTTGAACGGGGTGAACAACTTCGGTTTCGTGGTTCAGGTGACACCCCCCTTCACCCCGGCCAATGCCGGACCCGATCAGAGCGTGTGTGGGTTGAGCACCACCCTGGCAGGTTTGTTACCATTTCCCCAAACACCCGGCCAATGGACCGTGGTAAGTGGCACGGGCACATTCGCTAATCCGGGTTTACGGAACAGTGCTGTAACCGGACTAACCCCTGGCCCCAACGTATTCCGATGGACCGTTAACTACGGAACATGCGGCATCACCAGCGATGAAGTTACCATCAATGCCTTCGATCCAGCGCAGCCCACCGCGGTGGCCGGTCCGAACCAATCCCTTTGCCTGCCCAGCACCAGCACCACTCTTGCCGCGAATGTGGCTGTGACCCCTGCAGTGGGCACATGGACCGTGGTGAGCGGTACCGGTGTCTTCGCTAATGCCAACAGTCCTACAACAGCTGTTTCTGGACTGACCCAAGGCACCAACGTATTCCGATGGACCATCGACAACGGTGCCTGCACGCCTCCCACGAGCAGTCAGGTTTCCGTATTCCTCTTCAGCAATGCCCAGCCTGCCGCGAATGCCGGACCGGACCAACAACTATGCGGCCCAAGTGCCAGCACCACGCTCGCGGGCAATCTTCCAATAGCACCGGCGACCGGCCTGTGGACCGTGGTAAGTGGTACGGCCACCTTCGCGAACGCCGCTTCGCGAAACACCGCAGTGAGTGGTCTCGGTATCGGTGTGAACACCCTGCGCTGGACGATCAACAACGGCCCTTGTATCCCAAGCAGTACCCAGGACGATGTGAACATCACGGTGTTCGACCCGAACAGTCCGAACGCCAACGCGGGACCCGATCAGCAGGTGTGCGTTGCGGTTGCTACCCTTGGGGGTAATGCTCCGCTGGCTCCGGCCAGCGGCCAGTGGACATTGGTGAGCGGTAGCGGGACCATCACCACAGCAGGCAGCCCAACAAGCACTGTGACCGGTCTCGGGATCGGTAGCAATGTGTTCCAGTGGACCCTGAACAATGGTGCCTGTGCCAATGGCATTACATCGGATCAAGTGACCATTGTGCGCTTCGATAACAGTGCTGCTCCCGCGAACGCCGGTCCTGATCAGGACCTCTGCACCATTGTGGGCCAAAGCACTGCCAACGCCACATTGGCCGCCAGCTCTGTTGCCGCTCCTTCCACGGGGAACTGGACCTTGGTTAGTGGTTCGGGTACCATCACGAACCCTTTAAGCCCCACCAGTGCGGTCACCGGCATCGGTGTTGGAACAAGCGTATTCCAATGGACCGTGAGCAACGGCCCTTGCCTTCCGCCTACCACGAACGATCAAGTAACGATACGGGTGTTCGACCGCACAGCGCCTGTGGCGAATGCCGGTCCGACCCAGGAGCGGTGCGCACCTGTTGCCAGTGTCACGCTTGCTGCCAATGCTGCTGTTGCTCCGGCTTCTGGAACATGGACGGTGGTAAGTGGTGCAGGGACCTTCGCGAACCCTTCCAGCCCTACCTCCACAGTGAGTGGTATGGCCATTGGTAACAACGTGTACCGCTGGACCATTGTGAACGGTCCTTGTCCAGGTGCCACCACCACCTCCGATGTCACCATCCGCATTTTCGACCCAGCAGCTCCTGCCGCTAATGCTGGTGCGGACCAACAGCTTTGCGGCACGGGCTCCACGACCTTGGCCGCAACATCCGTGACCTTCCCGGCCGCTGGTAGTTGGTCGTTGGTAAGTGGTACCGGTACCATCGTGAACCCCGGCAGTGCATCAAGCTCCATCACTGGCATCGGTGTGGGCGTGAGCGTGTTCCGCTGGACGGTGGCCAATGGCCCTTGCGGCAGCACCAGCGATCTTATGACCGTAAGTCGCTTCGATGACGCAAACCCGCTGGCCAATGCAGGTCCCGACCAAAGCATATGTGTGCCTGTTGCACCCAATGAGGTCACCATGGCCGCCAGCAACGTGATCTTCCCTGCAACGGGTATCTGGAGCATTGTGAGCGGCGGCGGAACCATTGCCAACGTGAACTCGCCCACCACCACTATCACCAACATGCCCGTTGGCATCAACGAGTTCCAGTGGACGGTGAGCAATGGCCCCTGTGCGAACAGCTTGACCAGCGATGTGGTACGGATCCTTGTGTTCGATGCTGGAACACCCGAAGCCAATGCCGGTCCCGACCTGCAACTCTGTACCACCGATGGTACGACCACAATGGCGGGAAGTCCGCTTACGACACCAGCGACCGGCCAGTGGGTGCTTATCAGCGGCACAGGTACGATCGTGGATCCCAGTGCGCCCAATACCGCGGTGACAGGCCTTGGTGTGGGCCAGAACATCTTCCAGTGGACGGTGAACAATGGCCCCTGCGCGGCAGGCATCACCACCGACCAGATGAGCATCTTCGTGTTCGACCCGAGCAACCCTTCTGCGAATGCGGGCGGTGATCAAAGCATCTGCACTTCGGCTGGCAACACCATCAACTTGGAAGGCAGCAACGTGATCTTCCCGGCCACGGGTCTCTGGACCGTGACCGGTGGTGCCGCTACGATCGTTGACCCTACGAACCCGATCACGCTTGTTACCGACCTGAGCACGGGCAGCTACACATTCACTTGGACGGTTAACAACGGCATTTGCCCGAACCCGATATCCAGCAGCACCTCCATCGTGGTGGTGGCCGATGGCAATGCACAGCCTGCTGAAGCTGGTCCTGACCAACAGCTCTGTGATGTGAGTTCCACGGCCGTAATGGCTGCCAACACCCCAACGGGAGTTGCAACCGGTTCTTGGTCCGTGGTGCAGGGAAGTGGCACCTTCAGCAATGCTGCCGCGGCCAACGCTACCGTGAGCGGTCTCAGCATCGGGGTGAACATCCTGCGCTGGAGCATCGACAACGGAGATTGTGGTATCACGAGCGATCTGGTGAGCATTTTCGTCTTCGACCCCAACAACCCGGTAGCGAATGCCGGTCCCGATCAACAGGTGTGTACCCCCACCACGAGCGCCACGCTTTCCGGCAGTGCGCTCATCATTCCAGCCGTTGGGCAGTGGACCTTGGTGAGCGGTAGCGGTACCATCGCCAACCCGAACAGCCCGAACTCGGGAGTAAGTGGTTTGGGCATCGGTGAGAATGTGTTCCGCTGGACGGTCAACAATGGCGCATGCCCCAACCCGATCTCCACCGACCTGGTGAGCATCTTCGTGTTCGAACAGAATGCACCTGTCGCCAATGCGGGTCCGGACCAAGAAGTGTGTACCCCTACAAGCACGGTGAACATGGCTGCCAACAGCACTGTGGGTTCCGCAGTGGGTACATGGAGCTTGGTCATCGGTGGCGGAACCATCACCTCGCCGAACAGCCCCAACACCAGCATCACCGGATTGCCTGTCGGCATCAATGTCTTCTCCTGGACGATCGACAACGGCATCTGCGGATCCACTTCGGACCAGGTGCGCATCCTGGTGTTCGATGCCACCAACCCCCTGGCCAACGCCGGTCCCGACCAAGAACTGTGTACGCCGAACACCAGCACCAACCTGCAAGGCAGCGCACTCACCAGTCCTGCAACAGGTCAATGGACTCTCATCAGCGGCACGGGTGATATCGCCGATGCGACCGACCCGAACTCGGGTGTGACAGGCCTCTCCATTGGAGAGAACGTGTTCGAGTGGACCGTGGACAACGGCCCTTGCGCCAACGGCATCACGAACTCCACGGTGAGCATCTTCGTGTTCGATGAGCAGAACCCTGTGGCCAACGCTGGTCCTGACCAGGAGCTGTGTACTCCGGAAAGCAGCGCCGTATTGAGCGGTAGCTCGATCACCTTCCCGGCTACAGGCCAGTGGAGCCTTGTGCAAGGCAGCGGTGTTATTGCCGATCCAAGCTCACCGCTCACCACCATTGATGGATTGGTGGTAGGAGAGACCATCGTTCGCTGGACGGTGAGCAATGGCCCTTGCGCCAACGGCACCACCACCGATGATGTGAGCCTCTTCATCTTCGACGAGAACAACGTGGATGCGGATGCTGGTGCCGATCAGCAACTGTGCACGCCTGCCACCAGTACGAACCTTGCCGGCAGTGCAGTGATCTTCCCTGCCGTCGGTACATGGACCCTGTTGAACGGTTCCGGAGTGTTTGCCAACCCGAACGATCCCAACTCCGCGGTGAACGGTCTTGCCATCGGCGAGAACATCTTCCAGTGGACGGTGGACAATGGCCCTTGCTCCAACGGCATCACCACTTCCACCGTGAGCATCTTCGTATTCGATGAGGACAACGCCAACGCGGATGCCGGTGTCGATCAGGAACTGTGTACGCCAACCTCGACCACAACACTCACCGGCAGCCCGGTCACCTTCCCTGCAGTAGGAACTTGGACATTGGTGAGTGGCCAAGGCACCATCGCTTCCGCCAACAACTCCACCACCACGGTAAGCGGTCTGGGTGTGGGCGAGAACATCTTCCAGTGGACGGTGGACAACGGCCCTTGCGCCAACGGTACCACCACGGACCAGGTCAGTATCTTCCTCTTCAACCAGAGCAATCCAGTGGCCAACGCAGGTCCCGAGCAGGAGCTCTGCACGCCCACCACCAGCACCACCCTGCAGGGTAGCAATGTCATTTTCCCTGCTACGGGCGAATGGACCTTGGTGAGCGGTCAGGGAGTGATCGCTTCGCCGAACGACCCGAACAGCCCTGTTACGGGACTCGCAACAGGTGCCAACGTATTCCGCTGGACAGTGAGCAATGGCCCTTGCGATCAAGGCATCACCACCTCGGAGGTGACGATCCTGGTCTTCGAAGCGGAGAATCTGGAAGCAGATGCTGGCGTAGATCAAGAACTCTGCACCGTAAGCACAACCAGTACCAACTTGCAGGGAAGCAGCATCATCTTCCCGGCCCAAGGCACATGGACCCTGGTGCAGGGTACGGGTACCATCGCTTCGCCCAACAGCCCCACCACGCAAGTGCTGGATCTGAGCATAGGCGAGAACATCTTCCAGTGGACGGTGGACAATGGCCCCTGTGCCACAGGCATCACCACCGATCTTGTGAGCATCTTCGTATTCGACGCCAACAATCCCAACGCGGATGCAGGGCCGAACGTGGACCTCTGTACTCCTGTAGCTGGAGTACAACTGGGTGCAAGCCCTGTGACGTTCCCTGCGGAGGGTGTGTGGACCGTGGTGCAAGGCACGGCCACCATTTCGGACATCAATGATCCCAATGCCGTTGCGACCAACTTGGGTGTAGGTGTTATCGTGCTGGCCTGGTCGGTGGACAACGGTGTATGCCCCAATGGCATCACCAGCGATCAGCTCGTGATCAACCTCTTCGATGAGAACAATCCAGTGGCCGATGCAGGTGCCGACCAACAGATCTGTACCCCGGAAGAGTCCACCACGTTGCAGGGTAGTGCCATTATCACTTCTGCGGTAGGTACATGGACACTGATCCAAGGCACTGGTGTCATCGCCAACGTGAACGACCCGAACACCTCGGTGAGCGGACTGAGCGTGGGCGAGAACATCTTCCTGTGGACCGTGAACAACGGGGTGTGCGACAACGCGATCACCACCGACCTGGTGAGCATCTTCGTGTTCGACGAGAACAACCCCGATGCCAATGCTGGTCCGGACCAGCAGGTGTGCACGCCGCTCACCAATGCCTTCATGGCAGGTAGCGCGATCACATTCCCAGCGCAAGGAACCTGGACACTGATCAGCGGTCAAGGCACCATCGAGGACCCGAACGACCCCTTGACCAACATCACCGATCTGGCCATTGGTGACAATGTATTCGAGTGGACCATGTTCAATGGTGCTTGTGCCAATAGCCTCACCACCGACCAAGTGACCATCGTGCTCTTTGATGCCGATGCACCACCGGCCGATGCAGGCGCCGACCAGGAGATCTGTGCCCCGGATGACACTGTGACCCTGACCGGCAACCCCACAGTGGGTTCCGCAGTGGGCACGTGGACATTGGTGCAGGGTACCGGTGTGATCGGAACGCCGAACGACCCTGTGACCGTGGTGAGCGGTTGCACCGTGGGCGAGAACGTGTTCGCATGGACCATCGAAAGCGGTGATTGTGCTACGACCACCGACCAGGTAAGCGTCTTCGTCTTCGATCCGAACAATCTGGATGCCTTCGCCGGGTTGGACGTTGAGCTTTGTATTCCGCAGGACAGCGTGTTCATGGGCGCCAGTGCGATCATCTTCCCTGCGGTGGGTACATGGACGGTGATCGCCGGTGCTGGTACGCCAGTGGATGCCAATGATCCCAACACCCTCATCGGAGGTCTGGCGATCGGAGTGAATACCTTCCAGTGGGAGGTGGACAATGGGCCATGCACCAACGGTACCACCATCGATCAGGTAACGATAATCCTTTACGACGATACGACCGCGGCGGCCAATGCCGGTCCGGACCTGTCGAGCTGCCTGCCCATAACCACGGTGCAGTTGCAGGGCGAAACACCACCAGCGCCCGCCGTGGGTACCTGGACGGTCATTGCAGGTAACGCCAGCTTCTCCGATGTGAACGATCCGCAAGCCACGGTCAGCGGTCTGGTGCAAGGTGTTAACACCTTCGTATGGACCCTGGTGTGGGATCCCTGCCCGAACAACGGCCTCCTGAGCGATACGGTGAACGTTTTGATCTATGATCCAGCGGCTCCCTTGGCGAACGCAGGTCCGGATCAGGAGCTCTGCACACCCGATCTGGATACCAACCTACAAGGCAATACACCCGCCATTCCGGGAGTGGGCACTTGGACCGTGCTTGGCGGCGGCAGCACCGTAGTGGACGTGAACGACCCCACCAGTGCGGTCACTGATCTGACCGTTGGTGTACACACCTTCCTCTGGACCATCTTCAACGGCCAGTGCGGCTTCGGACCACCCAGCCAGGACACCATCCAAATATTCGTGTTCGACAGCGATGCGCCGCTTGCCACAACGGGTGATGACATCTCGTGGTGCACGCCCACCAACAGCGCGGTGCTGATAGGCAATGATGCCATCTTCCCCGGTGTGGGCACATGGACCTCACTGACCGGACTTGGTGATATCGCCGATGTGAACGATCCCTTCACGGCCGTCTTCAACCTGCCAGTGGGCCAGCACGATTTCGTGTGGACCATCGATAACGGTGCCTGCGGTATCTCATCGGATTCTATCAGCGTCTTCATCTTCGATGGGGACAGTGATCAGGCCAACGCAGGACCCGATGCCGAGCTCTGCACCCCGAACACCAGCACCGAACTCGCTGGTAATGCAGCGGTATTCCCAGCATCTGGCGAATGGACCTTGCTTGCTGGTACCGGCAGCTTCGCGGATGCCAGCGACCCCACCACCACGGTGAGCGGCCTATCCATAGGAGTGAACACCTTCCAGTGGACGATAGACAATGAGCCATGTGGAACCACCCAGGACCAGGTGACCATCGTGGTGTACGATGAGACCCAACCGTCGGCCAACGCAGGTCCGGATCAGGAGCTCTGTACTCCACAGATCAGCACCACACTGCAGGGCAGCTCGGTCACCTTCCCGGCTACCGGCACATGGGTCTTCGTGAACGGCACCGGATTGGTCAGCGACCCCAATGATCCCAATTCCATCGTGAGCGGACTCTCCGTGGGTGAGACCGTACTGCAATGGGTGGTGGACAATGGGCCTTGCGACAACGGGGTGACAACCGACCAGGTCACCATTACGGTCTATGATGGCACATTGCAGGCCGCTGCTGCAGGTCCAGACCAGAGCTATTGCACCCCGCTCACGGAAGCGGTCACCATGTTCGCCAGTGGCGTGAACCCACCAGCTGAAGGCCTTTGGACCGTGGTCGGTGGATCGGGAACCATTGTGGATGCCGCCAACCCATTCACCACCATCACGGACCTGGGGCTGGGCACCAACACCTTCCAGTGGACGGTGGACAATGGCGCTTGCGGATCGAGCAGCGACCAGGTAAGCGTTGTGCTCTGGGACCACACCGTACCACCGGCCGATGCGGGCTTGGACCAGCAATTCT
>JBBEDG010000170.1:9265-19446 GCA_040881405.1 Flavobacteriales bacterium
ATGCCACACCGGCCACGAGCACGGCCACCGGCTTCTGGACCGTGCTGGCGGGCAACAACGCCACCATCCTGCAACCCGGCGATCCGGCGAGCTTGGTGGAAGGCCTTGCGCTCGGCAACAATTGGTTCATCTGGACCGTGGACAACGGCACCTGTGGCGCCACCGCGGATAGTATGCTGGTGTTCATCAAGGACTGTCTCACCATCCGCGTGCCTGACGCCTTCTCGCCCAACGGAGATGGCGTGAACGACACCTTCGTGATCCCGAACATCGAGTCCTATCCGGAGAACAACTTCCAGGTCTTCAACCGCTGGGGCAACAAGGTGTTGGACCGCAGCCCGTACGTGAACAACTGGGATGGCGAAAGCCAGTTCGGAGCCATGTTCGGCGAAAAGCTCCCGGAGAGTACCTACTACTACGTCCTTGACCTCGGTGATGGCTCCGACGCCTATACCGGCTTCATCTACCTGCGCCGATGAACACCGAACGAACCCAACAGCTTACGCCGATGCGTTCCACTATGATCCGATCGATGGGAATGGTGCTGGCTCTCGGCCTCAGCACCAGTATGCTGGCCCAGCAGGACCCGCAGTTCACACAGTACATGTTCAACCTGTTGGCCATCAACCCGGCTTATGCCGGTAGTGCCGATAGGGCGAGCCTGAAGGCCCTTAGCCGCCACCAGTGGGTGGGCTTCGATGGGGCTCCCACCACGCAAACGCTCACATTCCACTCCCCTGTGTGGCACGAGAGCCTGGGTGTGGGGGGCACGGTCCTTCGCGATTCGCACGGGCCCATCACCCAGTATACATTCATGGCCGACGTGGCCTACCGCATCCACATGGGCGATGCCAAATTGGCCTTCGGTCTGAAGGGTGGCCTGAACCTCTTGCAAGGCACCTTCGCAGAACTGAACCCTTTGGAGCAGAACGACCAGGTCTTCCAACAGAACGTGAACACCAAGCTCGATCCGCAATTCGGCTTCGGCATGATGTACTACAGTGATCGCTACTTCCTTGGCATCAGTGCGCCGAAGCTCTTGCGTACCGAATTCTTCGAGACCGATTCGCTCGCCTTCGTGTCCTCCCCCGGGCAGCGGCCACACTACTTCCTCACCGGTGGTTATGTGTTCGATCTGGGTGTGTACCACAAGTTCAAGCCCACCTTCCTGGTAAAGGCCGTGCAAGGAGCTCCGGTAAGCTTCGACCTCAGCGCCAACTTCCTCTTCTATGAGAAGTTCTGGTTGGGGGCCATGTACCGGCACACCGATGCCGTGGGCGCACTGGCCCAATACCACATCACGGACGAACTCACGGTGGGTTATGCCTACGATTTTCCACTATCGCCTCTGCGGAACTACAGTGGCGGATCGCATGAGATCATGCTGGGCTTCGAGTTCGGCAACAAGTTGAAAGGCGTCCGTTCACCACGTTATTTCTGATCATGGACCAACGACGAACGATACCCCTGATGCGCCGCACACTGCCGCTCTTGCTGCTTATTGTGCTCCTTCACGGCCCTGGAGCCCAAGCCCAGAAGTTGCAAGGCCGCATGGTCGACCGCTACGCCGAGGTGTTCGACCACGCCAAGGCGGCCGAGATCCTGGAGAAGCTCGATTCCAAAGGGAAGGCCACCCCTGAGGACTTGCGCAGGCTTGCACAGATCTATCAGAAGATGGGCCAGCCCAAGAAGGCCGAACATGCCTACACACGCTTGATGGCAACAGGCAAGCAAAGCCCTGACGATATCCTGGCCTACGCCGATCAGCTCCGGGCCAATGGCAACTACACGACCGCTTTGGAGTGGTACGGTAACCATGCTGCGGTGAAGCCCGAGGACCAGCGGTCGAAAGTCTACTTGAACGATCCCGGATTCTTCGAGCGTACCCTGGCCGATAGCAGCCGAGGAACCGTCCGCGCAGTGCCGATCAATTCGTCGGAAGCCGATCTGGGCATGAGCGTGTTGGATGAACTCCTGCTCTTCTCCAGCGCACGTGGCGAAGGTGCCGGCGGACGACGCACCTATGCCTGGGATGGCGAACATTTCCTCAACCTGTATTCAGCCTTGCTGAAGGGTGAGTCGGCCGAGGAACCCATGGTGATGCGCAAGGATGTGAACAGCCGCTACCACGATGGTACCGTGAGCTACGATGCCAAGGCCAAGCGCATGTACTACACCCGGAACAATATCCACTACGGCGTGCTCAGCAAGAGCGAAAGGGGTGAGCTGAACCTGGGTATCTATTATACCGATGTGGTCACTGGTGAATTCGGGGAACCCCTATGGTCCTCGCTGATCATGTGGGAGCACAACGATGCTGAATTCAGCAACGGACACCCTGCTGTTTCCCCCGGCGGTGAACGTCTCTTCTTCGTGAGCGATCGTCCAGGTGGTTTTGGTGGTACCGACATCTGGTTCTGCGAGAAGCTCGGCGAAACCTGGGGCGCTCCCCAGAACGTGGGTCCCAAGGTGAACACCTCCGGCAACGAGATGTACCCGTTCCTGCGCGCCGATAGCACGCTGTTCTTCTCCAGCAACGGGCACGCCGGCTTGGGCGGCATGGACCTCTTCAGTACGCGCTTGCGTTCCGATGGGCCCGGCAAGGTGTTCCACCTGGGTTATCCCATGAACACCCGCTACAACGATCACGGCATCATGCTGATCAACGATAGCACCGGTTTCTTCTCCAGCGATCGTCCGGGAGGCATGGGCAGCGACGACATCTACGGCTGCACCATTCGCCCCCCCATGGTGTTCATGGCGGGCCGGGTCATAGACAGTGTTACGCGCCAGCCCATCGAAGGAGCTAGCATCGTTCTAAAGGATGGCGATGGCCAGCACGTGAAGCGCTACACCTTGGAAAGTGCTGAAGGCGGACGCTTCAGCATGAATGCCGAATACCATGAACGCTACCTGTTGGTGGCCAACATGAACGGCTACTACCAAGTGGAAATGCCCGTTAATACCGACGAAGATCCGTTGAACGAGATCGTGGTGGAAATGGTGAAGTACGACTATGCGGCTGTGGGCACCATCTTCCACGGTGAAACGGGCAAACCGCTGGACGGGGTGGCTGTTGTACTGACCGATGGCAACGGCAACAAGATCGCCGAGTCCATAACCGATGCCACGGGGCGTTACCAGTTCCCTTTGAAGCCCGAAAGCGATTACCGCATCAAAGCCGACAAGGAAGGCTTCTTCAAGCAGAGCGCGAAGATCACCACCAAAGGCAAGCCGAGTGCGGCCATAACCACCGACATGCGCCTGTTCCCCTTGGTGGTGGACCAGGTGGTGCGCTTGGACAACATCTTCTACGACTTCAACAAGGCCGATATCCGCGAGGATGCCGCATTGGAGCTGGACAAGCTGGTGGCCACCTTGCAGGAGAATGCCACGGTGAAGATCGAGCTCAGCTCACACACCGACTGCCGCGGCAAGGATGCGTACAACCTGAGCCTCTCACAGCGTCGCGCAAAGAGCGCTGTGGACTACATCATTTCCAAAGGCATCGCCAAGGATCGTGTTGTAAGTAAAGGCTATGGCAAGAGCAAACCTTCCGAGGATTGCAAGTGCGAAGAGTGTACGGATGAACAACACCAGAACAACCGCCGCACGGAGTTCAAGGTATTGGCTTTGTAGTAGGGTTGGGACCCAGGGAAGAACGCGCCACGGCAATTCGCCGTGGCGTGTTCGTTTTCGTGTGGTGGGGTCACGCCGGAACCACAAGCTCCTCCATGTCCAACTGGCACGCCAACAGGTCTTCCAGCGTCTCGCGCCGACGGATGATATGCGCCTTGCCGTCCTTCAACAGTACCTCGGGCGGTCGGAAGCGGCTGTTGTAATTGGAGGCCATGGAATGGCCATAGGCGCCCGCGTTCGCCATGGTAAGGATGTCGCCTTCGCGTACTTCGTTCAATTGGCGGTCCCAACCGAAGGTGTCCGTTTCGCAGATGTTGCCCACCACGGTGTAGATCCGGTTCTTGCCAGTGGGGTTACTTGCGTTCGTGATGTGGTGGTAAGCACCGTACATCATGGGCCGCAGCAGGTGGTTCATGCCACTGTCCACACCGGCGAATACCGTGGCGGTGGTTTGCTTCACCAGATTCACGCGCACCAGCAGAGTGCCAGCTTCGCTCACCAGGAATTTGCCGGGTTCGAACCAAACCTCGATCGGCTTTTCACGTCCCGCATTGAATGTTGTGATCCGCTGGCTCAGCAGCCTTCCAAGGTCTTCGATGTCCGTGGTGAGGTCGCTTTCCTTGTAGGCCACCTTGAATCCGCTGCCCAAGTCCAGGTAGCGTAGCTCGGGGAAGCGGTCGGCCATTTCCAGTAGCAGGTCCGCGGCTTGCAGGAAGACCCCGGTGTCCAGGATGTCGCTGCCCGTGTGCATGTGCAGACCATGTACGTGTATGCCATGCGATGCCACTATGCGCTCCACATGCCGCATCTGGTGTATGCTGATACCGAACTTGGAGTCGATGTGGCCCACGCTGATGCGTTCGTTTCCACCGGCCATGATGTGTGGATTGATCCGCAGGAAAACGGGCACCTTGCCACCGTATTGATGGCCGAAGTGCTCCAACATTGGGATGGAATCGATGTTGATGTGTACACCTAGTTCCACGGCCCGCACGAACTCGTCGAAGCCCACCATGTTGGGCGTGAATAGGATCTCGTCCGGCCGGAACCCGGCGCGCAGCCCAAGTTCCACTTCCTGTATGGAAACCGTATCCAGACCGGTCCCACCAGCCCTCAGCAAGCGCATTACATTGATGTTGGGGAGTGCCTTGCAAGCGTACATGATCCGGTGCGGCATGCCCGACAAAGCCTTCTGCATGCGCTGCAGTTGCCGCTCAAGAATGGCAGCGTCGTAAACATATACCGGCGTCCCTGCCATATGTACAAGATCGTCCACAGCTACACCACCGATGTGGTTACGTCCATTTATCAGCTCCATTGCATTCCAAGAATACGTGAGCGGCGAAAGTAATGGGACTTACAGAGCTGCGATCAGCGGACTACCGAAGTCGTGCTGCGGCACGTTCGGCATAGAAGCCTTGATCGGCCGCGATGCGCGCGAACGATTCCTGTGCGGCCTGTGTATCGCCCAAGCGTTCCAAGGTTAGCGCATGGTACCACACGGCCTCTTCGTTGAAGCTGTCGATGGGGTGCGTGGCAGCGCGGTGCAGGAATGTTCGGGCATGCTCGTAGAGCGCCAGGTTGTGGCTGCACAAGCCGGCGTAGAACAGTGCGTTCACATCCTCCGGGTACTGCTCCAGCAGGAAGTTCAGGCTCTTTAGGCAGGTCTTGTGGTCGTTCCGACTGAATTCGCCGAGGGCCTTGGTCATGTACTCCGTATAGCGCATGGTGCGTTGCGCTTCGTTGTCGGCCTGCTGTGTTCTGCGGTCCGCGTACTGGGCCGATACATTCAATTCGCTCGGATCGATGCCTGGTTCGTAGGGATACATTTCTTCAGGATGCACCAGCTTCAGGTCATGGGGAAAGAGTAGCATGCGTGTACTACGCTTTGCAGGTGCCGGGCGTGCCGGACGTGCAGGGTCGGGTGTGGCATCGGGTACTGTAGTGGGTATCCGATCGAGCGTAGGAATACCCGGATCGCGTTGAATGGGAGCTGTGGTCTTCTCCAAGGGCAAGGGTTGTTCTTCCACGATATGTCCGATGCGCAAGGGCTCGGGCTGCTCTACCGCTGCCGCGATCTCCGCATTGTCCAAGGGCAGCAGTAGCTCCTGCGTTGAATTATTGCTGGCCTCGCTTGCGGGATCATGTTTCGCAAGGTCAGCTCTTGTGCTGTCCAGCATGGGTGAAACAACCAGCCAAATGCCCGCCACGGCAAGCAACAGCGCCACGCTTGCGATGAGATAGAGCGTTCCATTACCGCGACCCTTCAACGGGTTTGGTCGAAGGTTCTCCAGGCCTGCCATGGCAGCGATGGCATCCGGCGTACGCAGTCCATCCACGGCATCGCGAAGCAGTGGGTCCAGTTCCAAGTTGCGCTCCATGGCCTGCTTCTGCTCGGGCGATAGCCGTCCTTCCAGATAGGCCTGCACCTGTGCCTTGCTCGGCGTGTCAGGTCGGGAGAAAGGATGGTCAGTATATGCTCTGGTCGGCATGGCGTTCAAGGATGATCCGCAGGTTCCTGCGGCCGTTCTGTAGGTGGCTGCGCACTTTGTCCGGTGCATAGCCTGTTTTTTCGGCCACCTCTTCATAGGACCTGCGCTCCAGGTGGAAGAGCCGTATACAGGTCCGTTGACCGTCGTTCAATTGTTCGATCGCTTGTTCCAAGCGTTGCAGGTCGGCTTCGCGCAGTACAGCGGCATCATGCTCGTCCTGTGCCACATCCTGCATGAGTTCTTCGGACAGTGCATTGCTGTGTTCGGTCCTGCGCAGAACTTGAAGGCAACGGTTGCGCATGACCGTATGCACCCATGGCCTGAATCGTTCCACCTTGTGTTTCTTGAGCAGTGCGGGCAGGTCCGCGAATAGTTCCACCACATTGTCCTTGCTGCGATCGGTATCCTTCAGGTATTTCATACCCACACCGAACAGCAAGTGGGCGTACCTGTCCCACAGGTAGCCCAGCGAGGCCCTGTCCCCGTTACGCAGAAGCGCTACCAGGTCCTCGTCGCTTGCTTGTTCGGTATGTTTCCGGCGCAGGAACATGTTGGGGGTTCAGTCCAGTTCGGGAAGGCCTTGTTCAGTGGCAATAGCTTCTCTGGCGCGTGAGGCTTGGAACATCTCCTGGTAGGTCTTGGTCTCGATCACCACTACACCGCCGGTTACATCGCCGTAGCGCGCTGGCAGGCCGCCGGTGTATACGCTGATGCTGCTGATGGCACTCGGCGGCACCTTGGGCAAGGCTCCGCTGATCTTCACGCCATCAAGGAACGAGACCATGTTCTCGGTGCGCGATCCGCGGAAGTGTAGTCCATCTCCGTTCAGCGATGCGGTAACGCCGGGGAAGTTGGTACTCAGCATCGTGTTCGGGTTGCGCTTGTTGGGGTCGCGCTCGAAGTCTTGTGCCAGGAGGCTCATGCGGCTAGGGTCGTCGATGTCGATCTGCGGGCGGCGGTACCCGTAGACCACCAAAGTATCCATTCCGGCCATGTTCGCCATGCGTTGGTCGGGCAGGTAGGTGGCGCGATCCGAAACCACCGAGATGCCGGGAATATCGCGTGAAGCCATTCCCACGAAGCCGATGCGTACGGAGTAAATGCCGGGGGGCAAGGGCTTCAGGACGAATTTGCCATCGAAGTCGGTGGTGGTGCCGTGAAGGGATCCGGATACTTCCGTGGAGACGGTGGCCAGGAAAACAGGCTGTCCGTTCGGGTCCAACACGCGGCCTCGGATCTCGCCGAGGCTTTGGGCGGTGGCACTACCTGCCAGGAGCAGGGCTGCCAGCAGGAGGGAGGATGTGGTGCTCATGATGGGTGTGTTTACCCATGGGATGCGCACCATCCCGTAATTGCATAACGGATCGAACGGAGAGGTTACAATTCCTCCGCCACCACCTCACGCACACCAGGCACCTCATGCTTGAGCAAGTTTTCGATTCCTTGCTTCAGTGTGATCATGCTGCTTGGACAACCGCTGCAGGATCCGCGTAGCGAAACAGTAACGATCCCTTCATCGAAGGATTTAAAGGCGATGTGGCCACCATCGCCTTCCACCGCCGGGCGGATGTATTCCTCCAGGATCCGGATGATCTGCTCGTCCTCGGGATTCTTGGCATCAGCGTGTGTGCTGGCGCGCTCATTGGCATCGGCCAAGGCTTGGGCGGGCGCATCCTCGTACACCACGCGACCATCCGTGTTCAAGTATTCCTGGATGTATTCACGCAACTCCAACTGCACGAGGTCCCAATCGATGGAGTTGTTCTTGGTAACGGTGACGAAGTTGCTGGATACGAACACAGCTGTAACGAAAGGCAGGTTGAAGACGTGCTCCGCCAATGGCGAGACACCCACGGGCTCTTCCGGGGAACGGAACTCCAAAAGGCGGCCGTCCTGCACCAGCATACGGCTGCTAACGAAGCGCATGCTTGCTGGGTTCGGGGTCATTTCGGCATACACCGAAATGGGTGGGCGTTTCATCGTTTCTGCCATGGAATGCGGAAGTGCTTCTTTTACGGGGACAAAAGTACGCCGGGTCACGGATGGGCTTCCCATGTCGCGGCACTTCGGGTTGTATGGCAGGGTTCATGCATGGCCTACCTTTGTTCATCATGCGCCGCTTGTTACAATGTCATCGCTGGGCCACCCTATCCGTAGTAGTGCTATTGCTTTTCGCGACCAGCAGCATGGCACTTTCGCGTATGACCTGCCTCATGAGCGGCCATTCGATCCTTGCTCTCGGAATGATCGATGATTGTTGCCCTGAGCCTGAGCCCACCGAGGGCGCTACCATTGCTCCCGTCTGCTGTGTCTTCGGTCAGGCAGCTTTGGACGTGGAGCCGCTTCTACCCAGCACCAGCATGGAGCTGTTGCCGTTGATCGCCAATGATGTGTATGTGAGCGGAACGCTTGTCGTCGCTCACAAGAGCCTTCCCGCGGAACGCCTTTATGGCCGTGCACCGCCCTTGGAAGCAGTGGAACGCTTGGTACTGCACTCCAGCTTCCGCATTTAGACCCGGCCCTTCCTCGCGCCATTCGGCGCGCGAGCACAGTTGTGCTTTTCGTGTACCTGTACACTTCAAGAAGGACCGTCAATGATATCCAAGATCCGAACAAGTCTGTTCCTACTGACACTGCCGCTGGGGGCTATGGCCCAGGCCCCTCTTACTGGAGTGGTGCGCGGCCATGATCCCGCAGGCTCCACACCCCTGCCTAGCGCCAACGTGCTTTGGGCAGGTACCACCATCGGTACCACCACCGATGCTGAAGGGCGCTTCACCCTTCCACCACCAAGCGGCTGGCCGGCGCGGCTCGTGGCATCCTACGTGGGTTATACTGCGGATACCGTAGTGCTGAGATCACCGCCAAGCGCACCTCTACGCTTCATCCTGAACCCCAACCTTGAGCTTAAAGGCGTGGAGATCGTTGAGCGCCAAAGCACCACGGTCCTCGACTCGCGCTCCCAACTCGCCACGGAGATCATCTCCAGCATGGAGTTGAAGCGTGCCGCATGTTGCGACCTCAGCGAAAGCTTCGAGACCAACGCCACGGTGGACGTGAGTTTCAACGATGCTGTCAGCGGCACCAAGACCATACGTATGCTGGGCCTCGATGGCAAGTACGCGCAAATGAGCGTGGAGAACATCCCTTTCATCAGAGGACTCTCCACCTCCAGCGGCCTAACGCTTATCCCGGGCACATGGATCCACGAGATCAACCTGAGCAAGGGTATCGGCACCGCTGTTAACGGACCCAATGCCATGACAGGGCAGATCGACCTGTGCCTCTTGCAGCCTTCAGCAGAGCCACCCCTCTTCGTGAACCTCTACGGCAACAGCCAAGGACGGATGGAAGCCAACATCCACACGGCACAGAAGACCGGTAAGAACAGCCATAACCTTATACTGCTGCATGGCAACTGGTTCAACACCGAGATGGACCAGAACCGGGATGGGTTCATGGACATGCCGCTATCCCAACGGATCAACATCATGGATCGCTGGATGTACCGCGACGAGAACCGCACTGGGCAGGTGACACTGCGCTATGTGAACGATGTGCGCACCGGGGGGCAGTCCGCCCGCCACGGCGCCCTGCCGGCCGCTGGTGAGCATGCCATCCACCGCCCGGATATGCTCTACAACATCGACATCCGTAATGAGATGGTGGATGTGCTAGGGAAGTACGGCTTCGTGTTCAAGAACGACCCCACCAAGAGCGTTGGCTTCATCATGTCGGGTAGAAGGCATGAGGTGAACTCGCTCTACGGCGAACGCCGCTACACCGGCACCCAGGAAAGCTTGTACGGGAATGCCGTGTACCAGCAGGTGTTGGGCACGGGCAACGACCAGGTCAAGGCGGGTCTCAGCTTCCAATACGACGACTATCGTGAGGCCTTTCGCGATAGCAGCTTCGCACGTAAAGAGTTGATGCCGGGCGCTTTCGCGGAGTATACCAGCAAGCGTGAGAAGTTGACTTGGGTGGGCGGTTTGCGCGTGGATGCCAATGACCTTTTCGGCACTGCCGTGAATCCACGAGCCCATCTGAAAT
>JBBEDG010000171.1:0-19251 GCA_040881405.1 Flavobacteriales bacterium
CCTGGGCCCGATCAACCGCTTATCGTATTGACCGAAAGCCCTGATCTCTGCGAAGGAGGATCGACCACCATGGTCGCCACCGCCGAAGCTGGAGTGACCTACCAGTGGACCGTGAACGGAGAGAACATCCCGGGCGCCACGGCATCGCAACACACCGTAAGCACCCCAGGTGAGTATACCTTGATCATCACCGATGCCAACGGTTGCTCGGCCACTGCTGTGGAAGGCCCCACTGTGGTGGTGAACCCGTTGCCGAATGCTCCCGTCGTCACCCTCGACTTCGATGTACTGAGCGCGTCGGGCCCCGGCACCTTCCAGTGGTCGTTCAACGGTGAGCCGATCGACGGTGCCACGGATGCGGACCTCACTGCCTCCAGCAATGGTGTGTATACGGTTACCACTACCAACGAGAACGGATGCTCCGCCACAAGTGCTCCATTCACGGTGTCCACAGTGGGTATTGCAGAGACGGCTGGTACCGGCTTCAACGTTTACCCCAACCCGAACAACGGGCAGTTCACGATCCAGCTTGAAGGAGTCATCGGCAGCACCACCTTGTACACCATTCACGATGCCACCGGCCGTGTTGTGAAGCAGGGTTCATTGCTGAGCACCGCCACAGTGGTGGAGTTGCCCGATGCCCGTGCAGGCATGTACTTCCTGCAAGTGGTGCAGAATGGTGTTAACACCACGCACCGCATCGTGGTAGCGCGTTGATCGAACGAAACGAATGAGAAGGCCGGGCGTGGTAGCTACCATGCCCGGCCTTGTTCGTTTCACGATGTGCTGTCGGCTTCGAGGTCCCTGCGGCGCGTTCCGCTGTACAGCTCGTAGCGCATGAAGCGGCAGTCCAGTGCCCCGTTGAAGACCTTGATCCTTGGCTTGGGCGTAAGGCGCACATGCTTGGCAGCCTCCATATTGCTTGTGATCATCCAGGCGGTCCAGCCCGCCCAGTTCTTTTTCAGCGTATCGCCGATCATCTTGTACACCGCCTCGATGTCCTCGTCCTTGTCCATGCGTTCGCCATAGGGCGGGTTCAGGATCATGGTGCCACTTTCCGCAGGCGCTGGAAGTTCTTGGAAGGGTGTGTTCACGATGCGTATGCGCTTCTTCAAGCCTGCACTGGCGATGTTGCTCTCCGCCTTGCGGGCCACGTGGGGGCTGATCTCGCCACCAACTAGCAATGGTCGTTCGCTGCGGTCGATGGCCTCCTCGGCTTCTTCGCGTACTTGTTTCCAGATCAGTGGGTCGTAGTCCTTCCAGCGCTGGAAACCGAACTGTTGGCGGTGTATGCCAGGCGGTATGTTGCCTGCCAGCATGGCCGCTTCGATCAGGATGGTTCCGCTGCCGCACATAGGGTCCACGAAGCTGGTGCCCGGGTCCCAGCCGCTAAGGAGCACAAGCCCTGCGGCCAGCACTTCATTGATGGGTGCCAGGTTCGTGTGGTCGCGGTAGCCGCGTTTATGCAGGGATCCGCCACTACTGTCCAGCGAGACCAGGCATGTGTCGCCGTGTACATGCAGATGTATCCTTAGCGTGGGATCCTCAAGGTCCACGTTGGGTCGCCTTCCGTAGTGTTCACGGAATCGGTCAACGATCGCGTCCTTGGCCTTCAGCGCCAGGAACTGCGAGTGGTTGAAGCGTTCGGAATGCAGCGAGCAATGCACCGAAAGGGTATCGTCCACATCCATATACGTTTCCCACCGTATGCGTTTTATGCCGTAGTACAGGTCCTCTTCGTGCTCCACTTGGAAGGTCTTGATGGGCACCAGAATGCGGAGCGCGGTGCGCAAGCAGAGGTTCGCGCGGTACATGCAGGCCTCATCGCCTTGGAAGACCACGGCCCGGTTGTGTTTCTCCACATCCACGGCACCCAAGGCCTCCAACTCGGCCACGAGCAGATCCTCCAGACCGAACATGGTCTGGGCGGTCATACGGAAGAGTTTGCCGGACATCGGCGCCGAAAGTACGGTCCATCTCCCTGGAGCAGCGATGAACAATGCGCCTGCGCTCCGCTACCTTGGCCGCATGCCCGATGTGCGCGCGCGTTCAGCACTGATCAAAGCCAAGGCCCATGAACTGGGTTTCCTGGCTTGTGGCGTGGCGCGCGCTGGTTTCCTTGCCGAGGAAGAACCTCGGCTGGTGCAGTGGCTTCGCGCTGGCAAGCATGGCCAAATGGGCTACATGGAGCGTCATTTCGACATGCGCTTGGATCCCCGGAAATTGGTGCCTGGTGCCCGCAGTGTGATCAGCCTGGCCTTCAACTATTTCACCGAAGAGAAGCAGCTTGATCCCAGCGCACCCAAGCTGAGCAGCTATGCGCATGGCAGGGATTACCATAAGGTGGTGAAGAAGCGTTTGAAGCCCCTGCTGGAATTCATCGTGGAGCGGTTCGGCGATGTGGCCATGCGCTCTTTTGTGGACAGCGCGCCGGTACTCGAGAAAGCATGGGCCGAACGAGCGGGCATAGGCTGGCGGGGCAAACACACGAACGTTATCCGCCAAGGAGCTGGAAGTTTCTTCTTCCTCTGCGAGATCATCCTTGATCTGGAGTTGGAGGCCGATGCACCGGCCACCGACCACTGCGGTACCTGTCGCCGCTGCATCGATGCCTGCCCCACGGATGCCATTACTCCCTATGGCGTGGATGGAAGCCGCTGCATCAGTTACCTCACCATCGAGTTGAGGGATGCCATTCCCGGGGAGTTCGCGGGGAAGCTTGAGGGTTGGGCATTCGGTTGCGACATCTGCCAGCAAGTTTGTCCGTGGAACCGCTTCAGTACACCGCACAACGAATCGGAATTCGCAGCGAAACCGGAGCTATTGGCGCTTACTGCCGATGAATGGCATGGCATGACCGAAGTGGTGTTCGACCGGCTCTTCGAGGGTAGCGCCGTGAAACGGACAAAGTTCGAAGGACTCATGCGCAACTTGCGCTTCTTTCAAGACAAGCAGGAATGATCTTGAGCGGCTTCCATTTGGCCGCTCACGTCCGCATCGTGGTCTGGAACACTTCCAGGATCACGTCCTTATAGATGTGACCGAAGGTTGCCAGACACCACGCCTTCAGCACGAGCTGGTCGCTTTGTCCGACCCACCTGCGTGCCTTTATCAATTCCTTCCTGAACAGGAGCTTGTCGAAGCTTACTTTCTCGAGCACCTGCTTGCTGAACTCCATCATCTTTCTTCCCTGTTCCATCATCATGATCTGAGTTTGCGGGGATTGAAGGTAGCAAAACCGGGAAACAAAGTTCGATAAAGAACCACAGGTTTTCCATAGCCCCGACAACCGTCAGGGATTCTTAACGTGCCATCCACGCGATCGGTATCGGCGCCGGGGGCGACTTACCAACATGTGGAGTTCTGGTGGTTCAGGGTTGGAACTTCCGCTCCACGGCTTGCATCACCTCATTGCTTGAAGCATCGTAGAGGTAGGCCACCAAGGAGCAGTTATCCGCATTCCAGGCGGGGTCCACAGCAAAGTCGTTCACTTGGAATGTGAGGGTATCCCCGGCAGCGGTTCCTGCGCTTACGGCATCCTCTCCCCAAGTGCCGTTGAGCGTACTACGCAGCACATGACGGTGCTCGTAGTTGGCAATGTCCGGCGGTGTTTCAGTAGCGTTCAATTGCCAATCGATCACCCGGTCCTCCAACAGGTATAGCGTAAGCTTATGGTCCGCATCGATCGCCTGCTGGGTCACCACTTTCACGGTGGCGGAGACCGTGTTCAAGGAAGCGTTGAACTGCAGCTCATCGAACCAGAGTTCGAATAGTGCCGGCTGGTCTATGATGTCGGCTATGGCACTTCCCCAGGAGCCTTGCGAGACGGTGACGCTGCTGTTGAACGCCTTACGGCTCACCATGCCGGTCGGCAGGAAGCTCACTCCGAATGTGGTGGTGTAGGTATCGCCGGCGGGGGTGCGGAAGTCGGTGCTGTAACGCCCATCGGCAGCCGGCGGACTGAGCGGAGCCCCGAAGGTCGCCGTGGCATGGATGCCCACCACGATAAGTCGGTCGCCGTAAAGATCATCGAGCTGTTTTGCCACCACGTGAGCGGCCGGGCAAGTACTACAGCGGTGTCCCGTGAATTCCTCCAACAGAACACGCCGTGCAATAGTACTATCGCCCCCTCCGGTGCCACCCGAGCCGGGAGCGATCGGTTCATCCACGTAATCGCAGCCGACCATGGCGGCGGTAATGAGCAGGAGGATGGATTTACGTAGCATGGCTTAGAACGTGCTGGTCACGGATAGGGTAAGGCCATTGGAGGCAGGCACCACACGGCATACGCCACCCACACAGAAGATCCCAGCGCGCTGCCTGCCGTAGTTCAATTGGAAGCGGTTGCCGCCACGGATATAGCCGGCCGATGTGATGGGGTAGTGCAGGCGTTCGGGTTTTACTTCCTCCTTACCGTCCAATAAGAAGGTTTCTCCAGTGGTCACGTAATTGAACTGGTCCATGACCGCCACGAACCAATGCGGGCTGAAGGTGAATTCGGCCAACATGGTAGCCCAATTGCCTTGGTCCTGTTGTGTGCTCAGGTGTTGCACTTCGAAACGAACGGAGTTTTTATCGCTGAAGTTGTGCAAGCCTTCAAGTATCACCATGCCTGCATACACCAGCGGTTTGCCGGGCTTTCCTTGAATGATGTCGATATCGTACACAAGGTCCAGGTAGGTGAGGGCGAGTTCCCAAGTGGGGCTCAGCTTCTTGCGCAACTCCACATTGATATCCCGGAAGTAGACATCCTCCCCGGGGCTGAAGAAATTGGTGGAATAGCCTTGCCGCGTTGTGGCAAGGTCATTGGCAGCAGTGCTATCCAGGGCGTAGGCCACACTGTAGTTCAAGGCCATTCGAGTGCCATACTTGCCACCCAGCTTGCTACCCTTCTTCCACTTATAGAACACCTCACCTTGGGCGCTCACCTCCCCGTTGGGCTGTGTGGCATAGGGGTAGAGGGTGGCCGGCAGGTTGTACGTGTGTTGCTTGGCCAGCGGTGGCAGGAAGTTGATGTTGAGGTCGAACGGTGTAGGTGCTGCACGATCGCTTTGGAAGAACATATTGTCGAAAGCATGCGCACCCGCACTCACCCTGATGCCCTTGGTGGAGTAGGTGGCATTGAACAGCAAAGCCTGCCCCGGTTTGTAGATGAAACCGTTCTGCCCACCAGGGTCGTTGATCTTGTAGGCATATTCGGAGTACAGGTTCCAGCGTGCAGTGCTGTAATTGGCGCGCAGGGCCCATGCACCAACGTTCTCAGGAAGGTTGAGCAGGGGGTCACGATCCTCTTGGTATTTACTCACGAAGCTTCCACCCACGATCAGGTTGTTGGCACTGGTCCAGCTGCTGTCGAGGAGTTCGCTGAGGCTTACTTCGGCATCGAAACCGCGTACGACGCCCGAGCCCTTGGTGAAGCCATTGTTGAAGGCGAAACGTTGGCGGCCTATAACGCCCTTCAGGTAAATACCTTTGTAGGGCCTGTACTTCAGGCGCACGCCATCCATCGCATTGTCCACGCCGAGGTAGCGCTCCTCGTAGCTGCGGAACACCATGCCTTGGCCGAATTGCTCGAAGAAATTACCGGCTGTGACCTCCAGTTCCTCCACCTTGAACTTCACGTAGCGGTAGCCCACGCCGGTGCCTTGGTAGGCTTGGCCCGCAGGATAACCTACCAGCGCAGGCTCATAGCTCTCGAGCCTGCCGCCTATTTCAAGCCCACCGTTGGTGTAGATCAGGTTCATCCACGCATTGGCTGCCAGCCGCTGCGGCGGTACCACGGCATTGATGTCCTCGTCCTCGTTGTAGTACTGTCCGTCGGTGCTGAAGTTGCCGCTTATACGACCGCCTTGCTGGCCCAAGGCCTGCAGGGCCAACACCGCTGGCGCGAGCGCTATGAGCGCAACGCGAAGCCCCGTTCGCATGGCGTTCCTATGGCTTGCCGCCAAGTTCCTGCACCTTGCGGAAAAGCTCCTTTTCGTCACCGGGTACGTAGTTGTTGTGCTGCCATACGATCTCTCCCTTGCCGTTCAGCAGGAAGGTGTGCGGTACGTTGTTCACGTTCAATGCGCGCTTCAGGTCGCCATTGGGGTCAAGGTACACCTCGTAGTCCCAATCCTGTCCATCCACATAGGGTTTCACGCGGGCCATTGTGCGCGCATCATCCACGCTTATGGCGATGAGCTTCACGCCGGTCTTGGCCTGCCAGTCATCGTACACATCCGCGATGGCGCTCAGCTCCTTTTTACAGGGTGCGCACCACGTGGCCCAGAAATTCACGATCACGGGTTTCCCGTTGTTGCTGAATGTGGCCGCGTCGATCTTCTTGCCTTGAAGGTCCTGTACAGTGGCACTGGGGATATTGGTGGACGATTGGGCCTGGGCCGCACAGCAGGTCAACAGGATAAGAAAAGTGGTTGCAAGGGTCTTCATGTGGTTTCTCCGGTCGCCCTTGAATGGCGAACGCTCCGGCGCATGCAAAGCACGCGCCGGAGCGCTTCCATTCCAAGGTTCGGGTAGGTTCCTTAGCGGTTCAGGGTCACTTTACGGGTGGCCACCATGCCTTCGGCCTGGATGCTCAGGAAGTAGGAACCGTTGGCTAGGTCGCCCATATCGAAGGTTACCAGCTGGCTACCCGCACCGAATCCTTCAGCACGCTCCATGACGCGCTCGCCCAATACGTTGGTAAGCACGAACTGCACGGTGCTGGCCGATGGGGTCTCGAATTGCAGGTTCACAAGCCCGGTGCTTGGGTTGGGGAACAGGGAGAAACCGTTATCAAGCGTATTCTCTTCAATACCCACTGCGGTTCCGGTCTTGAACGGAGCCCTGTCCACACCGCCGAATTGGCCACCTTCCGTAACCACCACACCGTTGCTCTTGATACGGTAGAAACCGTTTCCGAAGCCGCAGCAGATGCCGTCACCAAAGTTGTCGATAACCTCGAAACGGTAGCACTCGTTGGGGTTCAATGTCCACCAGGTGTTGTAGGTGGTGGCATTGGCAAGCGCGCCGTTCTGGCTTACCACGTTGTTATTGCTGTCGAACAGCCTCCAGGAGCTCTCCTCGGCATAGTTGTCCGTGCGGAATTCCAGGTTCACTGTGGACAAGGCGGTCGTTGGGGCGATGGTGTAGGTATAGTCCTCGCTGTTGCCAGGTGTGTGGTCGTCAGCAGCTCCGTTCGGCAGGCTTACCGTTGCGGTGTAGGTGGTTCCGCTGGTCACGTTCACGTTGTCGAACTCCACCAAGGTGCTCTGCCAGCGAGGCAAGTTGCCGGTCCAGTTCACGGTCTGGAGCACGGTGTTGCCTTGGCGCATTTCGATGCGTGCGTTGGTGAGTGCGGCCGAGCCCATGTTGTACAGCTCCACAGTGGGGTTCTCGCCGGGGCAGATACTGGTATTGTCCAACTTCAGCAGGGTGGCGTCGTTGGTGCCGTTGTTGAAGGGAGCTGCGCAGCCATTGCGCCAGCTGGCGAAGAAGTTCTGCCAGGTGCTGGTGCGGCTGATCTCCACTCCTGCGTTTGCTCCAGGGCAATGAATGAACAGGGTAGGGAATCCGCCGAAGTTGTAGTTGTTGGCAACGGATTGGCCCTGGCCATTTGGGCCAATGAGGGGATAGTTGGTTCCGGCCACCCAGTTGCCTTGGGTCTGTCCAACTCCATTGAGCAGGTTGATGTTGCTCGGTGGGTTGCTGGAGCCATCGATGAAGAGAACGACCAGGTCGTTCGTGCCATCCGGGCCGAACTCGTGGTACAATTTCTCCATGATCTTGCTCTGGTGCCACGCCCAGCAGGGGCCACACCAGTGTGCACTAAGATCCACCAGAACGGTCTTGCCTTCTTGCAAATAGGCTTGGATACTGTGCGTGGTGCCATTGATATCCGTGGCGGTCCAGTTCTGGTTGCCTTGCGCTTGGGCAAGCAAACCTACGGTCAGTGCGGGAACGAGTAGAAGAGATCTCATGGTCAAGGGTTAAGGAGTTGTTCTTCGAGCGTTTAATAGGTCTTCAGCAAAGGACCGAGTGACGTTGGCAAGGATGGTCCTGCTTGGAGGACGACGAACTTAGCTGTTCCCGCTCTGGTATCGTACACCCTTGAATGGCCATGGCGTGGAAGGCTGAGGAGGAGGAGAAAGGGTATCGGGTGCTGCCGGGTGTTGCGGATCGTGGCCGTATTTTTGTCCGATAGAACATCGTACCCAATACGGTTCGCTCAGATGAACACACGTTACACCTTTCTAGTACTCGCCATCACACTCGCAGCCGGAGTAAGTTCCCAAGGTGTGGTAACCGTGCGCAACAGCCAGGGTCAGGTGGTGAATGGCACGCTGGTTTCGGCATCCGCATCACAAAGCACGGACACCGTGAAACTCTTGTCGCGCCTTACCGGCGATGTACCGCGGGAGATCAATGTGCGGCGTTACGAGGTGTGGCCGGTGGCGAACACACAGAATTTCTTCTGTTGGGGGGTGTGCTATCTGCCTGTTGCCGTTGGTGTGAACCCTACCTGGGTGTCCCAGCACTTCGTTCAAATGAACCCCAATGCCACGTACAACAATTTTGCAGCGTATCACGAAGCGAATGGGCAGTCATCCAGCACTGCGCGCTTCCGCTTCGTATGGTTCGATACGGCCGACCCCTTCGGCCCGGACAGCAGCTGGGTGGATATCGACTTCGGCGGTGCTGTAGGCCTGAACGAGCGCCCTGCCAAGGTTATCCAGCTTTCGGCATGGCCCAACCCGAGCAACGGGGATGATGTATCGCTGGACTACGCGTTGGACGGCTTTGTTCCAGGCTCTGCCGTGGTTTTGTACAACGTGCTTGGCGAGCGCGTTCGCACCATGGTCATGCCCGGCGCACAAGGCCGCTTGGTGTTGCCAACCAGTGATCTTGGGGCTGGTGTCTATTTCGCCAACGTTGAGCACAGCGGCCGTGTACTGGCCACGCACCGCCTGGTCATCACCCGCTGATACCGGCCGACCGCAGGAGTTCATCCACCACAATGGGTACGCCGATGCTGGCCGGTGCTTTGATGTGCACGCCATTGGGCAGGTGGTTTTCCATCGCTTCCGGGTCCACGACGTAGATACTGGAGTTGGACGAGGCATGGTCCACCAAGCCAGCTGCCGGATACACTTGCAAGGAGGTTCCCACCACGATCAGCACATCCGCCCTTGCCACGATATACGCGGCCACAGGGAGCAAGGGAACCTCTTCGCCGAACCATACGATGTGTGGTCGCAGTTGGGATCCCAAGGCACATTTGTCACCCCAAGCCAAGCGGGGCCCAACAATGGGTGTCACCAGTTCCGGGTCGCTGGTGCTTCGCGCTTTCCGGATCTCGCCATGCAAATGCAGCACGTTGGTACTGCCGGCGCGTTCGTGCAGATCATCGATGTTCTGTGTCACAACATCGACGTGGAAGTACTGCTCAAGGTCGGCAATGGCAAGGTGAGCGGCGTTCGGCAGGGCTTGGATCACCTGTTCCCGGCGCATATCATAGAAATGTAGCACCCGCTTGGGATCCTTTGCCCAGGCCTCCGGGGTGGCCACCTCCTCGATCCGGTATTCCTCCCACAACCCCCCACTGTCGCGGAAAGTACGGATGCCGCTCTCTGCGCTGACACCTGCCCCGCTGAAGACCACGATGCGCTTTGTCGACCCATATGGGCTAGTGCTGTTCATGATGCTGTTGATTAAGTGCTTCGCCGATCGCAAGATCCACTTATTTTCGAGCCCTCTTTTCAGGAACCTAAGCCCAAGCGCATAGCAGCACGCTACCCCCTTCCGCAAGGACTTATAGATACGAAGGGACAGGATGATCGATAGCCTGAACGGTATTGTATTGGACAAAGGGCCGGACCACCTTGTTGTGGATTGCCATGGTGTGGGGTACCTGGTGCATGTTGCGTCGAGCACCTTGGCACAAGTTCCTGATTCCGGCTTGTGCCGCTTCCACATCCATTATACGGTAACAGTTGATGTGCGTTCCGGTTCGAGCGAACACCGTTTGTACGGATTCCTTCATGCTGACGAGCGGCGCATCTTCCGGCAGCTGATAGAGGTGCAGGGTGTGAGCGCCACCTTGGGCATGGCCATTCTTGGTGCACGCAATGCGGAGGAGGTGTACCGCGGCATCATGGTAGGCGATGAGGGTATGTTCAAGTCGGTGAAAGGCATTGGACCCAAGTTGGCGCAGCGCATTGTTACTGAACTGCAAGGCAAACTGGCCCAAGGCGGCCTTCCTTCCACATCGGTGGCGGGTAGGGGAGCTGCGAGCGTGGGCAATACCCTGCGAAGCGAAGCGTTATCGGCACTGGTCTCGCTCGGTTTGGATCGAGCGAAGGCCGAACGGTCCCTGCAAGCCGTGCTGCAAGAACATTCAGCGGAACCTCCCGGGTTGGAAGAATTGATCAAGTTGACGCTGAAGAATCTCTGAGCGTGTAGGTCCGACCGTGATGAAGCAGGTAAGCAAATTGTTTTTTTGGGAGTTGTCCGCATTGCTGCGGATGGCACTGCTTGCTGCCGTGTTGCTGGCGATCACCAACGTTCAAGCTGCTCTTGTGCCCGCCGTGGTCCTCCAAGTGGATTCGCCGGAAGTGGATCTACAATGGCCCATCCAGGACCCCTTGGCCCCCGGCCAGACGGGTGGTTCCGGCCTGGACCTGCAGAACCCCGAGAATATCCAGGACGATGTGATCTACGACCCCGAGACCGGTCAGTACATCATTCAAAGCAGTGTTGGCGGATCCTTCGATTACCGTCCACCCATGAGCCTTTCGCTGGAGGAATACCTGGAGTACGACATGGAACGCTCCATGGAGAACTACTGGCTTGACCGTGTTGAGCAGGACAGCGAAAGTGCCAAGAAGGGTCTGGTGCCTTTGATCAAGGTACAGGGCAAGGCCTTCGACCGCATTTTCGGTGGCAACACCATCGACATTCGCCCACGGGGCTCGGCCGAGGTGATCTTCGGCATCAACAGTAGCTATACCGAGAACCCCCGGATACCGATCAACCAGCGTCGCATCACCACCTTCAACTTCGACCAGCGCATCCAGCTCAACCTGGTGGGCAGCATCGGTGAGAAGATGAAGATCAACACCAACTACAACACCCAGGCGACCTTCGATTTCGAGAACCAGGTGAAGTTGAACTATGCCGGTGAGGAGGACGAGATCATCCAGAAGATCGAAGCGGGCAACGTGAGCCTGCCGCTGCAAGGGACGCTGATCCAAGGCAGCCAAAGCCTCTTTGGTCTTAAGACGGAACTGCGCTTCGGCAGGTTGACCGCTACAGCGATATTCAGCCAGGAGAAGGGCCAGCGCCGCAATGTGGCCACAGAGGGAGGGGCGCAGACCACCCAGTTCAACATCAAGGCGGACGAGTACGAAGCCAACAAGCACTACTTCCTCAGCTATTTCTTCCGGGAGCAGTATGAGAATGCCATGCGCACGCTGCCCACGGTAAACAGCGGTGTGCAGATCACCCGGGTGGAGGTTTGGGTGACCAATACACGGCAGGACTTCCAGCAGAACCGGAACATCGTGGCCTTCACGGACATTGGCGAGGATGCCAGTGCCGCAGCCATCGCAGCAGGGCGGTTCAGCAGCGACCTGCCACCTGGGCTTGTAAGCGATGGTGCCGCCAACTTCGCCAGCAACGATGCCAACTCGCTGTATGCCACGGTGAGCACCAACCCCGGGATCCGGGGCTTCTTCCAAGCCACAGGGGCCTTGCAGGCCTTGGGCTTGCGTGATGCTCGCCATTTCGAGCGCTTGGAGGCTGCACGCCTGCTGTTGCCCAATGAGTACAACCTGAACGATCGCCTTGGTTTTATCTCGTTGAACCAATCCTTGAACAACGATGAGGTCCTGGCAGTGTCCTACCAGTACACCTTCCAAGGGCAGACCTACCAAGTGGGTGAATTCAGCACCGATGGTGTTGCTCCCCCGGACGCCCTTATCCTGCGCCTGCTGAAGGCCACCATCACCGATCCCCGCATTCCGCTGTGGGACCTGATGATGAAGAACGTTTACGCCTTGGGTGCCTTCCAGGTGAATCCGGACAACTTCCGCCTGGACCTGGTGTACAACAACCCCACCACCGGTGTGGACATCAACTACATACCCCGTGCACCGCTGGACCAGATACCCCTCTTGCAGACACTGGCCCTGGACCGCTTGGATCCGAACAATGCCCCCAACCCCGATGGCTGGTTCGATTTCATAGACGGAGCAGCTACCACGGGCGGTACCATCAATTCGCAGAATGGTCGTGTCTTCTTTCCCGTCCTGGAACCATTCGGCAGTTTCCTGGACCGACAGCTTATCGGCCCCGACCCCAACAACCCCATCCAGCCTGAGCAGGTGCGGCGCACCATTGTGTACCAACAGCTCTACGACAGTACCAAGACCGCCGCGCAATTCCTGCCCGAACTGAACCGCTTCAGTATGCGGGGTAGCTACCGCAGTGCGAGCAGCGATGTGATCTCGCTGAACGCGGTGAACATTCCGCAGGGCTCCGTTTCGGTTACCGCCGGTGGTGTGATGCTGGTGGAGAACCAGGACTATACGGTGGATTACAACCTTGGCCGTGTGCGCATTCTGAACCAAGGTATCCTGGAAAGCGGAACTCCGGTGAACGTTTCGCTGGAGAGCAACAGCCTTTTCAGCATACAGACCAAGACCCTTGCTGGCGCACGCTTCGATTACCGGGTGAACAAGGACCTGGTGCTGGGCGGTACCATCATGAACCTGTACGAGCGGCCGCTTACACAGAAGGTTAACGTGGGCGATGAACCCATCAGCAACACGATCGTGGGTGTGGACGCGAACTGGCAGACCAAATCGCAATGGCTTACGAACCTGGTGGACAAGCTGCCCTTCTATGCCACCAAACAGGAAAGCAACTTGAATGCGTCCATGGAAGCGGCCTACCTGATACCCGGGCACAGCCGGGCCATCGGCAGTGCGGGTACCAGCTACATCGATGATTTCGAGGGCAGCGTAAGTGTGATCGACCTGCGCACGCAGGCCTTGTGGTTCCACTCGGCCACTCCACAAGGCCTTTCCCTGTTCCCCGAAGGAGACCGCGTGAACGACCTGAGCACCGGTTTCCGCCGTGCGCAGTTGTCCTGGTACGTGATAGACCCCTTGTTCTTCCGCAACAATGCGCTGACCCCCGAGCACATCCGCACCGATGCCCAGATGCGCAGCGATCACCGCATGCGCGAAGTGTTGGAGCTTGAAGTGTTCCCCAATCGCCAGCTGGCAGCAGGTACCCCGGCCAACATACCTGTGCTGGACCTTACCTACTACCCCAGCGATCGCGGTCCTTACAATTACACCACCGATCTTACGCCGAACGGTCAGCTCACCAGTCCGGAGAACAACTGGGCGGGCATCACACGCCGGATCACCACTACCGACTTCGAGGCCAGCAACATCGAGACCATCCAGTTCTGGGTGATGGACCCCTTCTTCAACGCCAGCAACAGCAACGGCGAACCGGCCACCAACGTGAACTCGGTGAACAGCACCGGTGGCGATTTCTACATAGATCTGGGCAACATAAGCGAGGACATGCAGCGCGATGGTCGAAAGTTCTTCGAGAACGGACTGCCCAAGGACCTGACCGATAACGCCCAGGAGACCGATGTTACCAATTGGGGTGTGGTGCCTACCACCCAGAGCGTTGTGAACGCATTCGCAATTGTTGAGAGCAACAGTAACAAATACCAGGACGTTGGTCTCGATGGCCTTTCCAGCGAACAGGCCGATCTCGCCGGTCGCACGGAGCAGGGTTTCTTTTCGGAGTACCTGACGGATGTAGCAGGCGTGGTGACCGACGCTGATGCTTTGGCCGCCATACAGAACGACCCAAGCAATGACGACTATCGCTTCTTCCGAGGTTCGCAGCAGGATGCCCTGCAACTTAGCATCCTTGAACGCTACAAGCTGTTCAACGGCCCCGACGGGAACAGCGTAACGGACGAGGACAGCGGCGAGGATTACCCCACCCAGCAGACCACCTTGCCAAGCACGGAGGACATCAACCAGGACCAGAACCTGAGCGAGAGTGAGAGCTACTTCCACTACAAGGTGAGCATGCGCCCCCAGGACATGGTGGTGGGCCAGAACTTCATCGCGGACCGCATCCTGGCCACGGCCAACACGCCGGAAGGCCCCAAGCAAGTGTATTGGTACCAGTTCAAGATACCCATTCGCCAACCCGAGCAGGTCGTGAACGGTATGCAGGACTTCCGCAGCATCCGCTTCATGCGCATGTACATGCAAGGTTGGCAGCAGGAGGTCACCCTGCGCTTCGCTCGCTTGGAATTCGTGCGTGGTGAATGGCGTAAGTACCTCTTCAGCTTGGAGACACCCGGCGAAGTGGTTGGCGGCGACCCTGACCCCACACTGTTCGAGGTGGCTGCGGTGAACATCGAGGAGAACGGCAATCGCACACCGATCAACTACGTGCTGCCGCCCAACATCGCACAGGAGATCGACGTGGCCAGTGCCAACCTTCGTAACCTCAACGAGCAGTCGCTCCAGCTCAAGACCTGTAACCTGCGCGATGGCGACTCCCGCGCAGCTTTCCGGAACGTTCAGTTCGACATCCGCAGCTACAAGAAGATGCAGATGTACATCCACGCTGAAAGCGCTGACCCCAACAACCCGATCACGTTCGGTGATGTTACCGTGTTCATGCGTTTGGGCAACGACTTCGACCAGAACTACTACGAGTACGAAGTGCCGGTGCGACCCAGCGAATTGTTCAACCGGGATCCATTCAGCGTTTGGCCCGAGGCGAACAACATGATCATCGAATTCGCCAAGCTGAACGACCTGAAGATAGCGCGCGACCAAGCTGGTGCACCACGTAACGAGCGTTACGAGGGTAGGGATGGCGACCGCAGGGTGTTCGTGAAGGGCAACCCGAACCTGAGCCAGATGCGCACTGTCATGATCGGTATCCGCAACCCCAGCAAGGAGGGGCAGGAGGAGAACCCTTGGAGGCAGGACGATGGCCTGCCCAAATGCGCTGAGGTGTGGGTGAACGAACTGCGCCTCACCGATTTCGACCAACGCGGTGGCTGGGCGGCCTTGGCCCGTGTGAACGCCCAGCTGGCCGACCTGGGTACGGTGAGCGTTGCGGGTAATTACAGTACACCGTTCTGGGGTAGCATAGACAAGCGCGTTAGCGAGCGGAGCCGCGAGACCAAGTACGGCATCGACATGGCAGCGAACCTGGAAATGGGCAAGTTCCTGCCGGAGACCAGCAACATCAAGGTGCCCCTGTACATCGGTTACAGCGAACAGATCAGCAATCCGCAGTTCGACCCCTTGAACCCCGACATCGAGTTCAACGATGTTACCCGCACGCTTACACCCCAGGAACGACGAGAACGGTTGAAACAGTCGCGCACCTACGTGCGAAGACGAAGCATCAACCTGACCAACGTACGCAAGGATCGTGGGCAGGGCAAGCCGGAACGCTTCTTCGATATCGAGAACCTGAACTTATCCTACGCGTACAGCGACCAGGAGTACTACGACATAAACACCGCCTTCGAGAACACCCGCACCTACCGGGGTTCCATAGGCTACCTGCACAACCCCAGGCCGCGGCCGATAGAGCCCTTCAAGGGCATCGGTATCGTGAGCAAAAGCAAATGGTTGAAGGCCATGAAGGACTTCAACGTCAATATGGGCTTCAAGCAGATATCCATGCGCACCTCGGTGGACCGTATGTATCTGGAACGCCTGATCCGCCCCAACCCGGACATCGAGACCCTGCCGCCCACACCCACCTACAACAAGAACTTCAACTGGAACAGCCAGTACGGCTTCCGCTACGAGATCACCAAGGCCTTGAAGGTGGATTTCAACGCCAACAACCTGGCCTTCATAGGCGAGACCCCGGGCCGTGTGGACCCCAAGATCCGTGGGGAGTACGAGCTGTGGAAGGACAGTGTGCTCTCCAGTGTGCGCAACTTCGGTGAGGTTACCCGTTACGACCATGTGATCAATGCGACCTACGCGCTGCCATTCGATAAATTCCCGCTGACGGATTGGATCACGGCCAACACCGCATACACGGCCGGCTACCAGTGGGACCGCGCTCCACTGACGCAGGACAGCCTGGGCGCGGTGATCCAGAACTCGCAGAACATATCGGTGAACGGCCAGTTCAACTTCGTGAACCTCTACAATAAGGTCAAGTACCTGAAGAAGATCAACGACAAGGGCAGGTCGCGCACCACCGCCCGACCACAAGCAGTACCCCCACGTGGCGGCGCAGCACCCAAGGAGGAGGAAGAGAAGGAAAAGGAAAAGGTGAAGATCGATCCTCTCGAAGGCCTCGCCCGCATATTGATGACCGTGCGAACAGGTACCATAACCTACAGCCAGAACTCGGGCACCCTGCTGCCTGGCTACGACCGCAAGACCAATGCCTTCGGTATGGACCCTGGCTTCGGTGCGCCTGGCTTCGGTTTCATAACCGGCCAGCAGAACCACGATCTGAGCGGCGATCCGGTGCGGGATTTTGCACGCACCGCGGCCGCCAACGGCTGGCTGGTGCAGACCCCATCCATCTTCCAGGCCTATGCCAATACCCGTGTGGAGACCATCAACGGCCGGGTTTCGCTGGAGCCGTTCCGCGGCATGCGCATCGAGGTCACGGCCAACCGTACCATCTCGGAGAACCGCCAGTCCTTCTTCCGTTGGAACAACGAGGTGAACGACTATGTCAACGACAGCCCGCAGGAGACCGGCAACTTCAGTGTTAGCATGCTTACCTGGCGCACGGCCTTTACCAACGACAACGACAACTTCGTGAACGAGGTTTTCGAACAGGTGCTGGCCAACCGCCCTCTGATCAGCCAGCGCTTGGGCGACCCGAATCCGGCATCCTCGCTGGATCCGGAAACCGGCTTTTACACCGGTTACGGCCCCACCAACCAGGATGTGGTGATCCCCGCATTCCTTGCTGCCTACACGGGCCGCAGTGCTGAGAGTGTGGAGCTCAACCCATTCAAGCTCCTGCCTGCGCCGAACTGGGACATCACTTACGATGGCCTCACCAAGCTGCCCTTCTTCGCCAAGCGTTTCCGCACATTCACGGTAAAGAACAGCTACCGTTCCAACTTCAACATCGCCAACTTCCAGACCAACCTGTTCTATGAACCAGGTGGCAATGCCGTGGATGCGGCGAACAACTTCATTCCGGAGCGCCAGATCTCGGTGATATCCGTTCAGGAAGTGATGCGCCCCCTCGTCAGCTTCGATGCCACGCTCACCAACAGTCTTTTGGCCAAGTTCGAGTACAACCGCGACCGCAACCTTAGCCTAAGCCTTACCAACTATCAAGTGACCGAGATACGTGGCCAGGAATTCGTGATCGGCACAGGCTATCGCTTCAAGAATGTGAAGTTCCCCTTCCAGATCGGAGGCAACACCCCCAAGAGCGATCTGAACCTGCGTGTGGACCTGAGCTACCGAGACAACGCCACGGTTATCCGCAAGATGGAGGAACGCCAGAACCAGGTGACCGCGGGGCAGAACATCCTTTCCCTGAAGACCAGTGCCGACTATGTGCTGAACCAGCGCCTGAACGTGCGTGCATTCTACGAGCGCGTGGTGAACCAGCCTGTCATCTCCACCTCCTTCCCTTCGGCCAACACCAATGCAGGCATCAGCTTGCGATTCACCTTGGCCGAATAGCACGGCCAAAGACCGCTACTTTTGGACCGCGGGCCAAGCCTGCACCATACCCCATCACCATGAACATTCCGCAGGAACTCCGCTACACGAAAGATCACGAATGGATCCGCTTGGAAGGCGACGAAGCCACCATAGGCATCACCGATTTCGCACAGAGCGAACTGGGTGATATCGTTTTTGTGGACATCGACACAGAAGGGCAGGAGTTGGCCTCCGAGGCCGTATTCGGTACGGTGGAAGCGGTGAAGACCGTGAGCGATCTGTTCATGCCCATCAGCGGTACTGTGATCGAAGTGAATCCGGCACTGGCGGATGATCCTGCTGCTGTGAACGGCGATCCGTATGGCAAAGGCTGGATGGTACGCGTGCGCATCAGCGATGCCTCGCAACTGGATGGCCTGATGAGCCCTGCGGACTACGGAGCCTTGGTGGGCGCCTGAGTCGATGATGCCACGGGCATGGTTCCCGGCCCTGCTATGGGCACTGCTTATACTTCTGATCACCCTATTGCCTGCACAAGCGGTACCCGGTGGCGGTTTTTTTGGCCGCTATCAGTTGGACAAGGTGGTGCACGCCATTCTTTTCGGGGTATTCCTGGTGCTGCTGGTGCGTGCATTGAACGGGAAACAACAAAGTGGAAAGGAGCACACCGGGCGCCTTGTCGCTGCGGCACTGTTGGCCATTTTCTACGGTGCGCTCACCGAGGTCCTGCAAGAACTTTCAGGGGCCGGGCGCAGTGGCGACGTGTGGGATCTGGTCGCCGACACGGCTGGAGTATTCATAGCAGCGGTATGGCTACTTTGGGGAGCGGTATGGGCGGCATACTTCAGGAACCGAAGTGAACGTTACTTTTGAACCTGCCGCGAACACGCGTGTACGGCACCGAAACAGAGAACCATGGAAGCCAAGAAAAATCCGGAGGTCGACCTGGAACGTCGCAAAGGCAGTTTTGCCCTTATAGGCCTGATCACAGCCCTGGCCATTACGTTGGTGGCATTCGAATGGACCACCTTCGAGAAGCAGCTGGGCTCCTTGGGCTCGCTGGATATCGACTTCCTGGAAGAGGAAGTGATACCGCCAAGTGCCACGCCGCCGCCGCCTCCCCCGCCGCCCCCAGCCCCAACGACCGTGTTGGAGATCGTGGATGACGAAGAGGACATCGTGGAGGTGGAGATCCTGGACCAGGAGATCAAGGAGGATACGAAAGTGGAGATCGTGCAACGCGCCGAGGTGATCGAAGAGGACCAGATCTTCACCATTGTGGAAGAGATGCCCACATTTCCGGGTGGTGAAGGCAAACTGTTCGAGTACCTCGGCAAGAACATCAAGTATCCCCAAATGGCCACTGACGCCGGCATCTCCGGGGTTGTGTATGTCACCTTCGTTGTGGACAAGGAGGGCAAGATCCGCGATGTGAAGGTGTTGCGCGGCATCGGTGGTGGTTGCGATGAAGAGGCCGTGCGCGTTGTGAAGAGCATGCCTACCTGGAAGCCCGGCAAACAGCGGGGCAAATCGGTAACTG
>JBBEDG010000172.1:0-18474 GCA_040881405.1 Flavobacteriales bacterium
CAGGCACATGTTTGGAACGCACCAGCGACTTCGTTACCGTGAATGTGGAGATATGCACAGGGATCGATGCCCGTACAGGCGCTTCCTGGAACCTGCAGCCCAACCCGAGCAATGGCGACTTCACCCTGATCTCTTCCATTACCAATGATCGGGTAGTAGTGGATGTATTGGAAATGGGCGGTCGTCTTGCGCATAGCGAACAGCTCAGCGTGATCCAGGGACAGGCCTACACCATGCACTTGGCCGGTCAACTGGTACCCGGTGTATATCTGCTGCGGTTTAGCACCACAGGAACGTCGACCACACGGCGCATGGTGGTGCAGTAAACACGAGTCAAGACAACCTCGAAAGGGCGGGAGCGATCCCGCCCTTTCGCGTTCCAAAATCGCAGCTGGAACCATTTCCCCCATTTGTGGGTACAAATGCGGCGATACGAACACGAACAGTAGCAATGCGATACTCATTCATCCTTTCAGCCCTGCTCACATTCGGCCTGGCGTTCGGCGCCCATGCACAAGGTCAGCTGGAGCCCATCCTCCTGGAGGTATCCGGCCAGGTTACCGACGGCACCCGTAAAATGCCGGGCTGTACCATTGTGATCTACGACGGAAACGAAGTGGTAGGGCAACAGATAACAACCAAGAGCGGCAACTTCGGATTCGCACTTGGCCTGGGCAAAGAGTTCGCCGTGGTCTTCAGCAAGGAAGGTTTCCAAGCCAAGAGCATCCTTATCGACACGCGCGCCAAGCTGCCTGCGGATATGTTCGCGATTTCGCCACTCGGTATGGACTTGAGCCTCCTGCCCGCTGATAAGTACGGGACTGTGGATACCGATGTGCTCGATTTTCCTTACGCCATGGTAAAGTGGGATAAGCGTGCCATGGCCTTCATACAGGACCAGCAGTACACAGCAGGCATGATGCGCACCAACGGCGCCCTGCTCCTACAGGCCGGCAGGACCACCAAGTAGGTAACACGATACGAGCGGTCCGGAGCACAAGGCTACCTTTATCGGCAGCAACGCTTCCACCATGGCCATCCGCAGACCCTTCAACCTGAAAGCCTGGATCGACGAGAACAGGGACCTCCTGAAACCCCCGGTGGGCAACAAGAACCTGTACCACGACGCGGGCGACTACATCGTGATGATCGTGGGTGGCCCCAATGCCCGAAAGGACTACCACTTCAACGAGACCGAGGAGCTCTTCTACCAGCTGGAAGGCGACATCGAAGTGGGCATCCAGGAGGATGGCAAGGCGGTCACGATCCCCATCAAGGAAGGGGAGATGTTCCTGCTGCCTGCCAATGTGCCCCATCAGCCCCGCCGTGGCGCCAATACCGTGGGCCTGGTGATCGAGGTGAAACGCGATGACCTCGAAATGGAGGATGGCTTGCAGTGGTACTGCGAACAGTGCAACAACCTCCTGCACGAGTACCGCTTCGTGCTCCACAACATCGAGAAGGACTTCATCCCACGCTTCCGCGATTTCTATGGCAGCGTGGAACACCGCACCTGCAAAAAGTGCGGGCATGTGATGGAGACAGATCCCCGTTTCGTGTAAGGCGCTGCACCATGGCGGAGCTTTTCTCGATCGATATCCATACGCACATCCTGCCGGAGAACATTCCGGACTTCGGGTCGAAGTATGGGTACCGGGGCTTCATCCATCTTGATCATCATAAGCCGGGCTGTGCCCGAATGATGAAGGACGACAAGTTCTTCCGCGAGGTGCAAGCCAACTGCTGGGACCCGCAAGTGCGGATGGAGGAGTATGATGCGCACCGTGTTCATGTGCAAGTGCTCAGCACCGTGCCGGTGATGTTCAGCTACTGGGCCAAGGCGCAGGATACCTTGGATCTATCGATGTTCCTGAACGACCATATCGCGGACATCGTACACCGTTGGCCCACGCGCTATGTGGGCCTCGGAACGCTGCCCATGCAGGATACCGAACTGGCCATCAAAGAGCTGGAGCGTTGCAAGAAGATCGGTCTCGTCGGCATCCAGATCGGCACACACATCAACGGAGTCAATCTCGGCGAACCGCGCCTGTTCTCCATCTTTCAAGCCTGCGAAGAACTGGGCATGGCCGTGTTCGTTCACCCCTGGGATATGATGGGCACCGAACGTATGGACAAGTATTGGATGCCTTGGCTGGTTGCGATGCCTGTGGAGACCACTACGGCCATCACCTCCATGATCTTCAGCGGCCTGTTCGAGCGATTGCCGAAACTGCGCGTTGCCTTCGCGCACGGCGGCGGATCATTCCCAGCCACAGTAGGACGGATCCAACATGGCTTCGAGGTGCGCCCGGACCTCTGCGCCGTGGACAACAACGTGGGCCCCAAGGAATACCTCGGTCGTTTCTGGATCGATTCCTTGGTGCATGATCCGGCCATGCTGCAATTGGTGGTGGACCAGATGGGCGCCAACCGTGTGGCCCTTGGCACGGACTATCCCTTCCCCTTGGGCGAATTGGAACCCGGCCAACTGATCAAGAGCATGCCTTGGGACAACAGCACCAAGGAGATGCTGCTGAGCGGTGCTGCGCTGGAATGGATGGGGCTGGATCGCGGGCATTTCGGGTTACGTTGAGAGCAGTTGAAGAGATCCTGACCAAGCTCTTACACCGTTCTGCACTAGAAGCCCCCAGCAGTCCCCTAACCGAATGGATTCACTTACGCAGATCGTACTGGGCGCGGCAGTGGGCGAGTTGGTCCTTGGGAGGAAAGTAGGCAACAAAGCGATATTGTGGGGCGCCATCGGCGGTACCATTCCCGACCTGGATGTGCTTTCCAAGATGTTCTTCGATGACCTGCGCGCCAACGAAGTGCATCGCGGGATCACACACTCGATCCTCACCAGCCTCGTACTTGCGCCCGTATTCGGGCAATGGATCAAGCGGGATCAACGCTCCTTCCTTGCCGTGTTCGTCGCGTTGGTCGCGCTGGTCTTCGTTTCCGGAGCTGCCAGTACTACGGCACAGTTCGCTATCGGCGGAGTGGCCTTGGGTATTGTCGCGTTGATCCTCTGGAAGGTGAATAGCACCGATGCGGCCACCGCGAAGGAATGGAGCTGGTTCTTCTGGTGGGTACTGGTGACGCACGCCTTGCTCGATTGCTTCACCACATGGGGTACTCAACTCTTCTGGCCCTTACCGCTGAAGGTCGCGTTCAACAACATCTTCGTGGTGGACCCCATGTATACCGTGCCATTCCTGATCTGTGTGATAATCGTCCTTTTTTTCGAGCGTACCGATCACCGCCGACGGCGGATCAATGGCACCGGCCTCGTGCTGAGTTCAGCCTACATGGCGCTGACCTTGGTAACGAAGACCATTGCACAGTCCAGCATCCAGGATTCGCTCGTTCGGCAAGGCATTACGCACAACGCCATCACCACCCGGCCGACCCCGTTCAATACCATCCTTTGGATCACCACCGTGGATCGCGGGGACCACTACGCGCTGGGCTACCACTCGCTGCTCGACACAAAACCGGAAGTGGAATTGGTATACATGGACAGGAACGTTGCGCTCCTAGGCCCATGGGCCGATCATGACAAGGTGCGTCGGCTCATCCAACTGTCGGAGGAGAACTACATCATTCAGATGCGGAACGATACGCTCCTCTTCTGCGACCTGCGTTTCGGCCAGCTCGGCGAACCGGAGCCGGAGAAGCCCTTCGTCTTTTCGTATGCCTTGATACCTGAGGGTGATGACCTGCGTGTGGTGCAGATACCATCCCCCAGACCGGACGGCGATCAGTTGAAGAGTTGGATCGGTGAACTCTGGGAACGGATCAAGGGCGAGTGACGGTATATGGATGGATCGACGCTCTGTTCCGAGGACCGTCCTTGAAGTGCATGGCACGTTCCAATTCCATCAGCTTATGCGACGGCCCGATCAGGGTGTCGAAGGACTTTAGGATGTTGCTGGCTGGGTCCAGGCGCTGGTGCCGCTCATCGAACTCGCTTTGCGGACCTCAAGCGCCAAGCTGCAATAAGCTGATATAGCTACCTCACAAGGTTGACGTGCCCGATGGCCTCCCGCTTGAAGCCTGATAGCTCCGTGGCCTCCACCTTCCAGACGTAGGTGTCGATGGGTGAAAGAACTCCCCTGTAGGTGCCATCCCAACGCCGATCGATGTTGTCGGATTCGAAGATCAGTTCGCCCCAGCGGTTGAAGATCAGCAAACGCAACTCGGCGATCTCCGTTCCCCATGCGCCGAACTCATCGTTCAGGCCATCGCCATTGGGCGTGAAGGTGTTGGGCACGAAGAGCGAACCGTTGATGATGATGTAGACCTGGTCCGTGGCGGTGCAGCCGTTGCCGGCCGTGAGGGTGACCGTATACAGAGTGCTTTGCTCGGGCTGTGCCCAGGTGTTGGCGCAGGTATCGCAGTCCAGCCAAGTCGGTGGGCTCCACTGCAGCGTTCCTTCCGTGGATGGCACGGCGCTCAACAACACCCTGTCCCAAGGGTCGATGATGCGGTCCGGACCAGCACTTACCGTGGGCGGTGGCAGTAGGCCGATGTTCAGCGTGGCTGTGCCCGTGCAGCCCAATGCGTCCGTTACCAGTACGGTGTAGGTAATGGGGTCGAAGGCCACGGCCGTGGGGTCCACACGGCTTGGGTCGTCCAGTCCATCGGGCGGGCTCCAGGCATAGTCCACACCACCCGAGGCAAAGAGTTGAACGGGGCTGCCGGGGCAGATCACCGTGTCCGGCCAAGCTTGCGCGAACACTTGCACCACGTCCACGAATGCGCTGTCGGTGATGCTTCCGCAGAGGTTCGATGCTGTGACCACGTACAAAGTGCCCGTTGTGGGGCTCACCGTGGGCGACTGCACATTCAGGTCGCCAAGCCCTTCCGCTTCATTCCATACGTGGCTAACAGCATCAGGCCCTAAGAGTGTGGCACTGCTACCCAGGCATATCGTGGTATCGCTTAGGATCGGTAATGGGGGCGAGAACACCACGTTCACGGTAAGGGAGTCCATCAGCTCGCAGCCCTCGGCCGTTATGATGGTGACGGTGTATGTGGTGGTGTCCGTAGGCGATGCAACAGGTGCCGCTATGTTGGGATCGGAAAGTCCGTCGGGCGGTGACCAGCTGAACTCCACGCCACCCGAAGCACCCAAGGTGGTGGACCCGCCCAGGCAGATCTCCGCGTCGGGCAGCACAGTACCCGAGGGTTCCGCGAAGACCACATCCACCCATGCGGTATCGATGCCGCAACCATTTGTCACCACCACGAAATAGGTGGTGTTGCTATCCGGCGCTGCAATGGGGTTCTGGATGGTGGTGCTGCTGAGGCCCGTGGGCGGGAACCATTCCCATAGATCGCCATCTGACGCGTTCAGCTGGACGCTGCCTCCAGGGCAAATGGCCGGTATGGGATCTATTGTGGGTGGGTCCGTGGAGATGCTGGTGATCTGGATGGCCGCGGTGTCCGCCTGCGAGCAACCATATTGGTCGGTCATGATCATGCTCACGGTGAATTCACCCGCTGTCGTGTATGTGTGGCTGGGCGCAAAATCATTGCTGGTGCCACCATCGCCGAAGTCCCACAGGTAGGTGTTCCCGCCGGTGCTGTTGTTCACGAACTGCACCGTTTCGGGAAAGCAGATGACAGTGGGTCCATCGATGCCGATGCTCGCGAGCGGAATGTTGAGGTCGAACTTGAAGACGCCCAGGTTGCAGTTGAAGCTACCGTTGCTGGTGGAGTAGGCACCCGGGGTGGTGGGGAAGGAGCCTCCGCATCCAGCGCACACCGCCTGGTAGACTTTGCCATTTTTGTCGAAGCGCGATGTGCCGCCGTCCACATGTTCCGAGGAAGTTCCGCCGAAGAACGTGGCGTAGCTCAAGCCCACAGCATCGGGTTCCAGCACCATCAAGTAGAAATCGCTGCCGTCCGTGGTGGATTGGATCGCATCAGCCGTAGTGGGCGAACCGGTGGTGCTACTGCTGGTTGGTGTGCCGAAGTTGTTGGTTCCACCGGCCCATCCGCTGAAGTAGATCTGGCCGCACTCGCTAACCAGGAAAGCCGCTGGCGACATGTCCTGCGTGGCATTTCCGTTGCCTATGCGCGTGGACCATAGCGATGTGGTCAACGTCGCATTGAGTTTGTGAATGAATTGGGAACTTCCGGGGTTGGCATACACACCGGGAGAAACGGGGTAACTGCCGCGCGTTTGCCCCACCACGTAGAGGTCGTCCTGGTTGTCCAGCTGCACAAAGAAGCACTGGTCATAGGCGCTGGTGCCCAGGTAGGTGGAGGAAAGCAAGGGCGCGCCAACAGCTGCATACCGGGCGATGAAACCATCCACACCACCGGCATTGGCCGGCTGGATCGTGGCTCCCACAGCGGGCAGATCGGTGCTGTTGGTCCCCCCGGTCACGAATACTTCGCCAGTGCTGCCGAACTGTACACCATGGCCGATGTCTGCCCCTAATCCCCCGTGGTAAGTGCCCCAAAGCAGTGTGGTGAGATCGGCGCTTAAACGGAAGATATAGGCATCCAAAGCGCCACCTCCATATGTGGTTTGTGGCGCACCGGGTGTTGCCGGAATATTGTTGCTGCTGGTACTGGTACATACCACGGGGTTGCCATCGGGGTCCAAGGCGATCTCTCCGCGGAAGGCATCGCCGTAGTTGTAAGCGATGGCGCTGGTATTCACACCATCGGTACCGCTGCCGCCCACGTAGGTGGAGCCTATCAAAGCGGTGCCGGCGGCATTCAACCGGGTAACGAACACATCCACTCCGGATGTGAACCCGAAGCCGTAGCCTTGGGAGAAGGTGACACCGGGCCCACCTTGAAAGCCGCTCATGAAGGCCCCGCCCGTGACGGGAAAGTTGGATGAACCCGTGCTGCCCATGATGAACAGCTCCTCGTTCTCATTCACCACCAGGCTGTGGGGTGCGTCGCTGCCGTTGCCACCGATGTAGGTGCTCCACACAAGGGCATCGCCTGTGGGGGTCCACTTGCTTACTCCCACATCCACACTACCCCCATTGAAGGTCGGGTCGAAGGCCCCCGTTGTTGCCGGATAACCCTCAGCGAATGCGATACCGCCGCCATAGGTGTGTCCGGCATCATCGTACGTGGCGGTGAACCCGAAGTTGTCCGCAGTGCTTCCGCTGAAGCTGGAGAAGGTGAGCACCGGATCGATCACCAAGATGCTATTCCGGTCGTAGCCCTTGGATAGCTCGAACTGGAGCTCATCACCATCCAATGCATAGCGCGCTTCCACGGGCCGTTGTGAGCCACCAGCATCCAGGTTGAAAACCACCGGCGCTTCCTCCACCACCAGGCCGGTGCTCAACGCTACGTGGAGTTCGCGACCCTTGATGCTTAGGTCATCCTGGCCCTCGTAACGGAAGGTGGCCCGTGTGGCATCGGCGCCCGGGGCCACGATCAGGTCGTACTTGAATCCGTGCCTGCCGTCGATGTTGAGGTCGATCCCCGGCCAAACATCCTTCAACAACACTCCCCCGTACACGGCACAACCCGTTCCCCATTGGGCGGGATCATTGCCCAGGTAGTAATTCTCGTAATGGGGCTGGCGTAGCTCGCCAAGGTGACCGTCGGCCTGGCCGTCCACGAAGTGCACGCGGTAGGCGTGGCCTTTGGGCGTGTTGGCCGTTGCCAGCTTTCCATGGGCATGCAGATCAAGCCCGCTGAAGAGCACGTAGGTGAGTGCATCCCGCTCCACGAAGACCACGCCACCCGGCACGTTGGCCCGGTACAGCACATGCACCGGCCACTGCCCCTTGTTCTCCGTGAATGTAACCGCAGGGCCGTGAGCCAGCATCCCTTGAAAGGAGCAAAGCAGCAGTGCGGTTTGGAGCCAGTGCATGGGTTCTTGTAAGCGGAGTACCAAGGTACTGAAGGGCAGCATACCTCACTTCCGCCGTAAATGACACCCGAAGGCCCTACTTGGTTGCTCCGGTCGGCATTCCTGCAATGCCCACCGCTTCCACGCCCGTGTTGCCGATCCGTACCTTCGCGGCTCGCCGAAAGGCATGGTTCCCATGAGCGACGCTATCAAGCACGAATGTGGCATTGCGCTGATCCGCCTGCGCAAGCCCCTGGAACACTACCAGCAGCGCTACGGATCGCCCCTGTACGGCCTGAAGAAGCTTTACCTGCTGATGGAGAAGCAGCACAACCGCGGGCAGGATGGCGCGGGTATAGCCTCCATCAAGATCGACCCAACAGCGGGCCTCAACTACATCGACCGCGAACGCAGTACGGACAAGCAGGCCATCCAGAAGATCTTCGGCAAGGTGGACCAGGGCTTCGCGGAAGCCTTGGCGGCGGACCCCACCGTGGCCGATGATGCGCAACGCTTGAAGCAGGCCATGCCCTTCATGGGCGAGGTGCTGTTGGGGCATTTGCGCTACGCTACGCACGGCAACCAAGGCCTGGAGAACTGCCACCCGCGCCGTCGCCTCAACAATTGGCTCACGCGCAACCTGGTGGTGGCGGGCAACTTCAACATGACCAATGTGGACGAGCTCTTCGATCTGCTCGTTTCCATCGGCCAGCACCCCAAGGAACGCAGCGACACCATGACGGTGTTGGAGAAGATCGGTCACTTCCTGGATGTGGAGAACGAGCGTCTTGCGCAGATCCACCGCCAACTCGGTTACAGCGAGAAGCAGATAACCCACGTAATTGCCGACAAGCTGGATGTGAAACAGATCCTGGTGAACAGCGCCTTGGATTTCGACGGTGGCTATGCCTTGGCGGGCATGATCGGCCATGGCGATGCCTTCGTGTTGCGCGACCCTGCGGGCATCCGTCCCTGCTACTGGTACGCCGATGATGAGGTAGTGGTGGTGGCCAGCGAACGCCCAGCCATCCAGACCGCCTTCAATGTGCGCACCGAGGCGGTGAACGAACTCACTCCCGGTCATGCGCTCATCATCCGCAAGGACGGCAGCTACAGCGAAAAGCTGGTGCGCGAACCCGTCGAGAAACGCTCTTGCAGCTTCGAGCGCATCTACTTCAGCCGGGGCAGCGACCGCGATGTGTACCAGGAACGCCTCGCGCTGGGGCGTTCAGTTTGCCCGGCCATCCTCGATGCAGTGGAACACGATCTGGAGAACACGGTGTTCAGCTTCATTCCCAACACCGCCGAAGTGGCCTGCTACGGCATGCTGAAGGAGATGGAGGATGAACTGGACCGCGTGAAGGAACGTCGGATCCTGGAACTTGGACCAAGCCCCGACCCAACCGAACTGCGCAAGATCCTCTCCCTGCGCCCACGCCTTGAGAAGGTGGCGATCAAGGACGCCAAGTTGCGCACCTTCATCACCAACGACGATGACCGCGACGACATGGTGGCGCACGTCTACGACATCACTTACGGCACCGTGCGCCCCGGCGTGGACAACCTGGTGGTGATAGACGACAGCATCGTACGCGGCACAACGCTGAAGCAAAGCATCCTGCGCATGTTGGACCGTTTGGAGCCCAAGCGCATCGTGGTGGTGAGCAGCGCTCCGCAGATCCGCTACCCGGATTGTTACGGCATCGACATGGCCAAGATGGGCGATCTGGCGGCCTTCCGCGCGGCCATCGCCCTGCTCAAGGAGACCAAGCAGGAGAACATCATCGACGACGTGTACGACCGCGCTCGCGCTATGGTAGTGCGCCCATTTGCGGAACAAGAGAACGTGGTGCGCGACATCTACGCTCCCTTCACAGCACAGCAGATCAGCGACAAGATCGCCGAACTATTGACCCCGGAGGACATGAAGGCCGAAGTGATGCTGGTGTACCAAAGCATAGAGGGCCTGCACGCTGCCTGCCCAGAGCACAGCGGCGACTGGTACTTCAGCGGTAACTACCCCACGCCCGGCGGCAACCGCGTGGTGAACCGCGCCTTCATCAACTACATGGAGGGGCGGAACGTGAGGGCCTACTAAGGGCTGTTCGCAGAGTGCCAAGGAGAGGCGGCCAAGGTGATGCCGGAGGTGGCGTACTGAGCGCAGGGGCGTGCCAACGCCTTGGAAGTGACCTCAGATCATCAAGCGCTTGTGTAGCTCTCGATCATTTGCTTGTACAAGCAAATGATCTCCAAAGTGTCAAGTCGAGAAATTTGGGCTGTGATCACTTGATATACAGCCTGTTAAATGCTGCACTTCATTCATGTCCTTCATTGTTGGAACAGTCTCATCAAAATCTATACGTGCTGAAAATCAATTAGTTGCAGGAAAAATCATTTGCTTGTACAAGCAAATGATGGGGTCGACGTAGGTGTCCCTGAAGCCACTCCTCCCAATACTCCGCCCCCCATGATCGCATCGCGCGAACTGTAATGCACGGTCTCCAGAGGTACCTATCGGTAGCCGGCCACCAATCACAGATCCACGATCCTACCCTGCTTTCGTAGCCTCTTGATCATCTTATCCGCACCCTCTGCGCGAGCGTCTTTGTGCAGAACGATGCGCGAGTTGCCGTCCACCTTCAAACGGGCCTTGCCGCGCACCTCCAACACGCTGCCGGGCATCAGGTGCAGGATGGAACCGTTGCGCAGGTCCAGCGTACTGCGCGTTCTCAGGCGCATCCTCGCACCGGATGAAACCACGAAGGTGGTGGGATCGCTGAACCAGGTCCGTCCACCCGACTCTTCCGGCGCATCGATCCGTGTGGGTGTGCGCGAACGATCCAAAAGCAAGGTCCGTCGCTCCGCCAGCACCAAGGCAGCGCCATCCACGCCACGCAGCGGAGGTAGCACAATGCTGTCCGCCGCCCAGCGCACATCGCGCTCTATCAGCACATCGTTGTTGCGCACGCGCACCGTGGCATCGCCGTTGGCCGCCATGCCCAGCAATTCCACACTTATGCCGTTGAGGTGGATGGTGCGCACATTGGGTAGTCCACGCTTGTACGTATCGTTCACCCCGGAGCTTACCAGTGTAAGCATGTTGGCGCTGGAGGGATTTGTGCCCATGCCAAGCTTCCGGTTGCCGCTCAGGCGGAAGGCATGGTCAGGGTGACCGTAGAACACACCGTCCGCTTCAATGCGGCCCTTGCGCACCCGGGCTCGCGGTATCCAGTGCTCGTTGCGTTGCACCACGCCATCGCCGTTGCGGTCGTACACGGGCAGTTCCTGCTCGTGGTTGCCGGTAAGTGGGTTGGCCCATCGCTCGTCCATGCGAAATGGGAAAGTGGTACCGCCAAAGGGGCACGAGCCACGCAGCGTATCACCGCGCAGGCTGAGGTCGTAATTGCCATTGGCAAGAACAGGCCGCAGGTAATCAGCATGTCCTCCGAAGATGTTCTGGCCCTCGCGATCCTCGCGATCCACCTGCATCATCATGAACAGGCCCGGTTCTATTGGCGCGATACAATCCTGCTCCAATTCCCAATGGAATCGATCCGTGGGACTGCCGTTGCGCTGGTGTCCTAAGTGGTTCTCCACCCACAACCACTGCTGGTATCCTTCCTCGGGCAGGAAAGGCATGCGTATACGCAGGGCATCGCCGGTGGTAACGAAATCACGCAACACAAAAATGCCGGTATCGCCCGCTACCGGATCCAGGTCGCTGTCCACTTCGCGCCCCGCACCATCGCGTGCCCGTATCCGATGGATGGCTCCTTCGGGCTTCCAACCCAGCCGGTCGCGATCCCAACCCGTACAGGTGAGCAAGCTGCTGCTGGCCGCACCCATGGTGCTCCAACCACCTTGCAGGGAAATGAAATAGCTCTGGAACATAGCCCCATTGCCACCGCCGCTGTGGAAGTTGTTGCCGCCCAAGAGCATGTGGTTGAACTCATGCTTCAGGATCTCGAAGGGCAGTCCGTTCATGGCCCCGAAACGGCTCTGCGAATCGCTCTCGAAACCGAACAGCTTGCCGGAGCTGCCGGGATCCACACTGCCCTGGCCGTGGGTGAGCGTGCTGTTGCGCAGGATCACCATCACATGGTCGTAACTGTGCGGATCATCGGGACCGAGGGCCTTCGGCATACCGGGCCTGCCACCACGTTTCCAGAGGTCGAAATCGGCGACGGAAAAGCCGTTCTTGGTCCGCAGGTTTTGCAGCTTGTTCGCCTCTGCAACAACAATGCGGTTTATGCTATGGGCGTTTCCGATGGTCTTGTGCTCGCTCTGCCGCAGCACGAAGAGGTGGTCCACATAGTCGCCCAGCATCGTGTACTGCCCCAGCGATACGTCATGGTAGTAACGCGATACCTCGGTACGCGGAACAGGCAAGGCATGCGGGTCGAAGAGCTCATCCTTCCACTTCGGTAGCTGCCCCTTGGGCCAGTGCTCCGAGCCATCCGTATTGGGGTCCTTGCTACGGTCCACATCCCAATCAATCTCTGCGAATAGCACCAACACCCGCATAGTGCCATAGGGCGCTAGGTACCAGCCGTGCTCGCTGCGCTGCAAAGGCCTTTCCGCGGGCGGCTGCACTTGCGCAACCGCTGTAGAAAGGAAACAAGAAAGGAGAAGGAAGGAGATGGATCCCCGCATCAGCCCGAAGGTAAGGGCTATGCCTTAGGACGCTTGTACAATGGAACCGTGCTACAAGGCTCCCCGAACATCAGCGACTTCACCACTGGCAGCAGCTTCGCGCTCAACTCCACGTAGGCGTTCAGCGGCACGGGCAGTTTGCTGCAACCCTTCACCACCACGCGGGCTTGGTCGTATGGAGCAACATCCAGCTGCTGTGCGAATCGCGTGAAAATGGCGCGTTCCAGTTGCTCCGCATCCCCTTGCGTGACGAAGGCCGCTTGAGGCTGAAGGTACGTGGCCACCAGCATGTAGGCCCAAGTGGGCACAATGGCATCGGCACTGCAATGCACGCTCACGAATTGGCCTTGGTACTGCGCCCAATCGTGATCCTTGCAGAAAGCGCGCAGGTCATCCTCCTTCAGCGCGATCTCCTGCCACAGCAAAGGCTTCAGGTCGAAGACCACACGTTCACCGTTCGGGTACATCTCCTCCAGGTCGAGGGTGATGATGCCGGAGGTGGCGATTTTGTTGATGATGGGTTCGGTGGCACTCATTGCGTAAAGATCATATCATATGTTGTGTTGCCATCGGATGCACGAGCACGTACAGTGTCTGTGGTAACGAGTACGGTCAGATCGTGGATGGCGAACCCAGGAGGTCTATCATCATAACACGAGCCGAGTTGTCGTTCGGTCAACCACGATTTCTCGTACAGTACAAAAGCCTTTGCCGCGACTAATCCGAAGCTCGATCGAACCTCCCATCTTGGGTCTGAATAGTGGACATGCGGGATGAACACACACGCGAGAATTGGAGATGAGAAGACCACAAAGAAGATGCGGTCAAGAACGAATGTGAAAGCGGCGGCCAAGGGATAGAAGAAGAACGCACCCGAGATCCACTTGGTGATCGGACGAAGCCTCTCCCGATAGAGAGCAAACAGCGCAGTCGCAGACAAGAACATCAATAATGGGATCACTCGGTCTACCCAAATGCCCCTGAACGTGAGTTCATAGCCCCAATACATAAAGAGTTGGACCGATACCAACAGTACGCACAAGACCCATACGCGGCGAACTATTGCAAGGCCGTTGCTCAGTTTGCCTTTCGTGACGTAAGCAAGGACCCACAGCAAGAGGTAGGCTATGGCGAATGCAATCGCTAAGGTCACGGCCAATCCCATACTCAAAGGTGGTTCACATGAATCCCAACTCCAACTGCGCCGCCTCGCTCATCATGCTCCTATCCCATGGCGGTTCGAAGGTGATCTCCACCTTAGCGCTGTTCACGCCTTGCACACTGGCCACCTTCTGTTCCACCTCGTTGGGCATGCTCTCCGCCACCGGGCACGAGGGGCTCGTCAAGGTCATCTTGATGCCCACATGCGCGTCGTCACCGATGTTCACCTCGTAGATCAAGCCCAGTTCGTACACGTCCACGGGGATCTCGGGGTCGTAGATCGTCCGCAGCATGTCGATCACGCGGTCTTCCAGGTGCTTTTTTTCCTCTGAGGTCATAGTGCGTAGGGGAGAAGGAGTGCGGGCCTGAGCGCGAGGCACTGTCCTATGTACGGTGTCTTATGCCAGACGGCGTTGCATAAGACATAGTACATAAAACAGCCACTACGCCCGATCGAAGAGTTGACCTCGCTTCTCATGCCTTGGGTTCTTGAGCGGAAAAGGCCAGCGCATACCGTTTCATCTGATCCAGCATCGCGCTTAACCCGTTCGCGCGGTTGGGGCTAAGGTGCTCGCGCAAACCGATCTTGTCGATGAACTCCGTGGAAGCGCCAAGGATCTCCTGCGGCGTACGGTCGTTGTACACGCGCACAAGCAAGGCCACAATGCCCTTGGTGATCATGGCGTCGCTGTCGGCGGTGAAATGCACCAATGGTGTCACCCCGAGCGCAGTCGAGGGGTCGGACACCAGTTGTGCATGCAGCCACACGCGCGATTGGCAGCCCCGCACCAGGTTCTCGTCGGTCTTGTGCTCCGGCGCGACCAATGGAAGGTCCTTGCCCAGCTCGATCAAGTGCTCGTAGCGGTCCTGCCAGTCGGAGAACATGGCGAACTCGGAGATGAGCTCTTGTTGGGTTTGGGTGAGGGACAATGGTAAGGTCATTTGTCTCGACTTTGGTCCCATGCACTCGTCAGGAAAATCGCCTTTGATTGACCGGACAAGTCTCCGAAATACTCCGTTGTGAAAGAATCGGAAACAGTTGCCCAGGAACCCGCATTCATGGTCAACTGGAACTTGGCATTCGCTTGGTCTATCGTTCCAACGACTTGGCAGGGAAGATGCTCGAACAGGTGATGCCAGTCCTCTCCGGATATGGGCTGCATTTTTGAAAGAGCCGTCGAACATTGCTCCATACTCAACTGCCAGTTCACACATCGAATGGTGTCTTTCGATGATGAAGGATATCCACTGTTCTTCGCTGAGAAGACCAAGTCAAAATCTTGGCCGTGTAAGAAGGACTGCGGGTTGGTTGTTTTGACAGAAGCGCTATCGAGACTATAGGTGTTCCGGTCTAAGTCGAACACGATGTTGGCGTCTTGATCATCGATGCGTCGGAAGATCCGTACTCTCCTTTCATCGATCCATTGCAGGTCGAATACGCCCCCCTCATAGGAGCCTTTCCCGTCGCTCAAGTCATGATCGATGAACCACTTAATGCCGTTCTTTTCGAAGCCGAGACACCAACGTTCTTGAGCCAGAAAGTTAGCGTCGGCATCTCTCCAGTAATACACCGTTGCCTTCATGCTACTATCCGGCGAATTACGACTCACCCATACGGAGTCAGGAAAGTTCACCGCTGCCTTATTTCGGGTTCCGTCCGACTCACCACAGCCAGAAAGAATCAGGCTGCCAATCGCTATGAATAGAGCACTTTTCATCGCAACATCTTCACCGCCTTCTTCGTCGCGGCTACCATTGAGTCGATCTCCTCCACCGTATTGAAACACGCAAAACTCGCCCGCGTCGTTCCGCTCACGCCGAAGCGTTCCATAAGTGGCTGTGTGCAGTGATGGCCCGTGCGCACGGCGATGCCTTGTTGGTCGAGCAGCGTGCCGAGGTCGTAGTGGTGAACACCGTCGATCACAAAGCTGATCACACCCACTTTCTCCCTCGCGGTGCCGATTATGCGAAAGCCATCGATGCCGAGTAGCTCCTTGATGGCGTGCTCCAACAGCATGTGTTCGTGGGCGGCCATTGCTTGCTTGTTGTAGTCTTCCATCCAGCGGATCGCCTCGCCCAGCCCGATTATGCCCGCGATGTGCGGAGTGCCAGCTTCGAACTTGAAAGGCAGCTTGGCGTAGGTGGTCTTCTCGAAGGTGACCACGTCGATCATCTCGCCGCCGCCTTGCCAGGGAGGCATTCGTTCCAGTAGTTCCTCACGGCCGTAAAGCACCCCGGTACCAGTTGGACCGTAGGCTTTGTGCCCGCTGAAAGCGTAGAGGTCGCAGCCGAGGTCCTGCACATCCAAGTCCAGGTGCGCGATGGCCTGTGCGCCATCCACCACGGTGATGATGCCACGTCCCGAAGTATTTCGGGACTTCGCCTCGGCGATCAGCTCTTTCACCGGGTTGATCGTGCCCAGCGTATTGCTCACATGGCTGATCGCTAGGATCCGGGTCTTCTCTGAGAAGGACACCTGCTGCATGTCCCACTCACCGCTGTCCGTGATCGGGATCACCTTCAGCACCGCTCCGTATCGCTCACACACCATCTGCCAGGGAACGATGTTCGCGTGGTGCTCCATCCCGCTGATCAGTACCTCGTCGCCTTTCTTCAAGAGCAATTGGCCCAAGCTGAATGCCGCCAGGTTAATGCTCGCCGTGGTGCCGCTGGTGAAGATCACCTCGTGCGCGTGCTTCGCGTTGATGTGCTTGCGGATGGTCTCGCGTGCGGCCTCTTGTGCTTCGGTGGCCTTGGTGCTCAGCGTATGCACTCCGCGATGCACGTTGGCATTGATCGTCGCGTAGTAGCTGCTTTCGGCCTTGATCACGCGGCGCGGCTTCTGGCTGGTCGCAGCATTGTCGAAGTACACAAGCGGCTTGCCGTGTACCAGTTCCTTCAGGATCGGGAACTGCGCACGGATCTCGGCGATGTCGAAGATTGGTTTGACCGCAATAGTGTTCATGAATGCGAAGAGTTTAACCGCAGAGGACGCAGAGGGAGCCCAGAAGAGAAACCCTTCACCCGGATGATCGTTCGGTCCTGTGTGTGTTGCATTTCTCTGCGTCCTCCGTGTCCTCTGCGGTTCAATTGCATTTCTGCGCTATACCGTTTCCAGCTTCGCGTTGATCAATCCTTCCAAATGCTTGCGCCAATCCTCGTTCGTGATGCGTTCCAACACATCCGTCATGAACGCATGTGAGAGCATCCGCCGCGCTTCGGCCTCGCTCACCCCACGCGAACGCAGGTAGAACAGGCCTTTCTCATCCAAGCGACCGATGGTACACCCGTGGCTGCACTTCACGTCGTCGGCGTAGATCTCCAGCTCGGGCTTGGTGTACACCTTGGCGTCGTCGCCTTGCAGGATGTTCGCGTTGCTCTGGTAGGCGCGGGTGCGTTGGGCATCCTGTTTCACGTACACCTTGCCGTTGAAGACGCCGGTGCCTTTCTCCGCCACGATGCCTTTGTAGAGCTCGTCGCTGGTGCAATCCGGCACGTCGTGACCGATGTAAGTGTGGTTGTCGCAGTGCGTGGTACCGTTCAACACATACACACCGTTCAGTTCGGCATGTGCGTCAGGACCAGCAAGCGCGATGTGTACTTCATTGCGGACCAACGAACCGTTCAGCGTGGTGGTGTCGATGCTGAAGAGCCCTTTCGCGCCGATCGTCACGCCATCTAGGCCTATGTGTGCAGGGCCATTGGCTTCGTTCTGCAACAGATGGATCGTGAGGTTCCCGCCTTCGCCGATCACGCTTTCGCGGATGCTGTTGACAAAGCTGGTAGGGAGCACGTCAGAAGATCGCTTCTCCCTCCCTTCGGTCGGGCTCGCGATGACGTGCTCGATGATGACCTCTACTTGGGCTCCTTCATGCAGCATGAACAGATCGCGTGGCTGCACAAGCATGGGCCGATGATCATCAGCCCCTGCGATGTGCAGTACGTGGATCGGCTTGCTTGTCTTTGTGCCTTTGGTGGCGAGGATGATGAGGCCGTCGGTCGGTGCGGCGGCGTTCATCGCTGTGAAGAGGCGATCGCCGATCGGCGCCAGCGTGCCGTAGTGCGCCTTCACCGGACCATGTGCCAAGTGCTGCTTCAGACTGTCGATGACGATGCCCTTTTCAGCCTTCAGGTCATCGCTGAGGTCAGCGCGGAAATGGCCGTTGACGAAGACGACACGGGTGGTGTCGAAAGGCAAGCGGGCTGGCAGTGCAACGGTCGCATCACCTTGCGGAGCTACGTAGGCATCTTTGAAGAGCTTGCCGACGCGGGTGTATTTCCAGGCCTCGGTGTGAGTCGTGGGGATGGGCAGGGAGTGAACCTGGGCCAGGGCTTCGGCGGCATTCGGCCAGGTGGAGCCTTCGAGCAGCGGCAGCACGGTGGCCTTGGGGTCGGTGAGTGTGGTTGTGCTCATCATTGCATTGGTCGACCCAATGGGTCGACAGTACGGGTGCGTTGATCAAATGTTGTCCAGTCCATCAGCCACCGTTCACGCCAATTCCTTCACCCAATCATACCCCTTCGCCTCCAGCTCCAGCGCCAATTCCTTCGGTCCGCTCTTGATGATGCGGCCATCAGCCATCACGTGTACCACGTCGGGCACGATATGGTCCAGCAGGCGCTGGTAGTGCGTCACCACGATGAAGGCGTTGTCCTTCGAGCGCAGCTTGTTCACGCCGCCGGCCACAATGCGCAGCGCGTCGATGTCCAGACCGCTATCGGTCTCGTCGAGGATGCCGAGCTTGGGTTCGAGCATCGCCATCTGGAAGATCTCGTTGCGCTTCTTCTCGCCGCCGCTGAAGCCCACGTTCAGGTTGCGG
>JBBEDG010000173.1:0-8764 GCA_040881405.1 Flavobacteriales bacterium
GACCGTGATGACCAACAGCGGTGTGGCCATCATGGGCATGGCCGAAGCCGAAGGGGAGGATCGCGCACTGCGCGCCGCCAAAGAGGCCTTGGATTCGCCCCTGCTGAACGACAACGACATCAAGGGTGCACGTTTCGTGCTCTTCAACATCACCTACGGTGGTCGCGAGATCCTCATGGACGAGATCACAGAGATCACCGAGCATATCCAGGAGGCAGCTGGCAGCAGCGCTGATGTGATCTGGGGCTACGGCCGCGACGAAAGCTTGGGCGATAAGATCCGCATCACGCTCATCGCGACCGGGTTCCAGACCAATCCCAACGCGGTCGATGCCATTCCGGCGCAGGCTACCCGCACCGTAGTGAATTTGATGGAAGAGACAGCCACGGCGGTCACTGCACCCATCGCCAATCCTGTGGGTGGAAGCCTGGCCCCTGCGGCGCCCGTACCCCCGCCAGCAGTGGCAGGCCCGGCCGAGCCCTACATTCTGGTGCGCGAGACGCCTGCGGAGCCAAGCCCTGCCCGCCAGAGCACCTTGCCGTTCGCTAATGAACAGAACACCAGGCAGCCTTTGACCGAAACGCCGAAGCCGCAGCCCAAGCCCGAGCCGGAGAAGATCGTACTGAACCTGTACGATGCCACCGAACTGGAGAACACTACGGTCTCCGCCAACACGAGCGATATCACCGAAGCGCGCCTCTCCATGCCCGAGCACCAGGCCCGTGTGGAAGAGCGTCAGGCCCGCATGCGTGATCTGGCGACGCGCCTACGCACCACCAACGGCCTTGCCGATCTGGAGCGCGAGCCCGCTTACAAGCGCAAGAACCTGCAACTGAACGATACGCCGCACAGCACCGACTCCACCGTGAGCCGTTACACCTTGAACGAAGAGGTGGACGAGACCGGCGAGCGCCGCGTGGAACTGCGCAGGAACAATCCCTATTTGCACGACAACGTGGACTGAGCGCAAGCTCAGGCCACGTTGTACGGGCCGATGATCATCGGCCCTAAAATGATCTCCAATGGAACTCCAACAGCGCATTGACGCCGACATCAAGACAGCCATGCTGGCCCGTGACAAGGATCGCTTGAACGCCCTTCGGGCAATCAAGAGCGCCATCCTTCTGGAACTTGCCAAGGATGGACAGCAGGGCCTCGACGAAGCCACAGGGTTGAAGATCCTTCAAAAACTGCACAAGCAACGCATGGAAAGTGCGGCCATTTATCGTGAGCAACAGCGCGATGAACTGGCCACTGAGGAAGAAGCACAGGCCCGTACGATAGAGGACTACTTGCCGAAGCGTTTGGACGACGCTGCGGTGGAAGCTGCCGTAAAGGGCATCATAGCAGAACTTGGTGCCACGGACATGAAGGCCATGGGCCGTGTGATGGGCGAAGCGAACAAGCGCCTGGCCGGACAGGCCGATGGCGGCCTTGTTGCAGCGCTCGTGAAGAAACTGCTCAGCGCAAGCTGAGTTGTAGGGCCGGTCTTTGGTCGGTCCGTGGGTTTAGGTTGGGTGAATGGATGGGGGCGCGCTCGGGAAGGGGCGCGCCCTCGCCGTTGGTGGCCACCCAAAGCGGTTTCAACCCACAACCAGTTTGAAGCCTACACCGTGTACGTTCACGATCTGCACCGTGGGGTCGGCCTTCAGGTACTTACGCAGGCGACTGATGAACACATCCAAGCTGCGACCGAGGAAGTAGGTGTCGTCGCCCCACACCATGTTCAGTACAAGTTCGCGGGCCAGTACTTGGTCCTGGTGCATGCAAAGCAGCCGCAGTACTTCGGCCTCCTTCTTCGTGAGTTTCCTTTCCTCGGTAGGGTGGCTCAGTACCAGGTTGCGGTGGTCGAAGGTGTATGCGCCCACTTCGAAGCGGTCGCGGTCGCGCGGGTCGTCAGCCTTGCCGTGGGTGCGTCGCAGGATGGCCTCGATCCGCAGGATGAGCTCCTCATGGCTGAATGGTTTGGTAAGGTAGTCGTCGCCACCGGCCTTGAACCCAGCAATACGGTCCTCGGTTTGGCTCTTCGCAGTGAGGAACACGATGGGCACAAGTGCGTTCACCGTGCGTATGTCCTCCGCAAGGCTGAACCCATCCTTGTGGGGCAACATCACATCCAGCACGCATAGGTCGTACGGCTGTTCATTGAATTTGTGAAGCCCTTCCTTGCCATCGCGGCACAGGTGAACGGTGTATCCTTTGCGCTTCAAGGCATCCTGGATCACGAAACCCAGGTTCTGGTCGTCCTCCACAAGAAGGATGGTGGCTTTGGTATCGCTCATTTGGAGAAGTTGAGGATGGTACGGGTGAGGGGATCCCGCAGGGGCGGGACAGGTTGTTGGGATGAACGGTGTTGATGGTTAGCATTCGCCCGTGGACGGGGAGCCACTCCCGATATACATCGGGTTCCACATCCAAGCCATCTCCACAGTTCTTTCAAACCAAAGGCAGTGATAGTGTGAATACGCTTCCTTTCCCGAATTCGCTTTGCGCGGTAACACCTCCGCCGTGTGCCTGCGCGATCTGCTGCACATAATGGAGTCCAAGGCCGAAGCCCTTCACGTTGTGTACGTTGCCTGTGTGTACACGGTAGAAACGCTCGAACACCAGTCCAAGGTCCTCCTTGCGGATACCGATCCCATGGTCCTGAACGCTCACTCTAAGCTCGCCGCCCTTGCTTCGTGTGCCTACTATGATCTCGGTTCCTTCATGTCCGTATTTCAAGGCGTTGTCCAGTAGGTTGAACAAGGCATTGGTGAGGTGCACACGATCGCCCGATAGGATATGGCGTTCGGCTTCCAGTTCCAACCGGAGTTCCACCTTGCGCTCCTGCATGGGTAGTTTCAAGGAATTGCCCACCTCGCGCACCAGTTGGTGCATGTCCACTTTTTCGCGCCGCAGCTGAAGGGTCTCCTTGTCCAAGGTGGATAGTTGAAGGACCCGTTCCACCTGGGTGCGCAAGCGCTCGTTCTCGCTGCGGATGATGCGCGCGTACTCCCGCAAACGATCGGGTTCATCGACAATGTTCGGATCGGTCAACACCTCGGCGCTTAGGGCGATGGTGCTTATGGGTGTCTTCAGCTCGTGGGTCATGTTACCGATGAAGTCGTTCTTCATCTCACTGAGTTTCTTCTGCTTCAGGATCACCCACACGCTGTATGCGAAGAAGCTGAAAACGATGAGGGTCACAATGGCAGGGAACACCCACATCCAGCGGCTACTGTCCTCTTCCCAAAGGCTGCTCTGGCGGTTGGGGAAGTAGACGCCGAAGTAATGGCCGTCCTTGTCCAGCTTCTGTAGCTTGGTGTGTGTGATGCCCGAGGCATCCACCGAGTCGAAGGAGACGTAGTTGCCGTAGACAACGCTATCCGTGAAGCAGTCGTAGATCCCATATTCGAAGTCCTCCTGGATGTTGCGCCGCGCGAATTCCTTCGTCAACAAAGCTTCCAACAGATAAGGGTGGAGCGTATCGTTGATGGACACCGAGAAGTAGTTGGGCCGTTCCTGTTCTACTGCATCGTACAAGTCGCTAGGGTCCTTGGTGATGGAGAGGATCTGTTCGGTGACGTCGGTGAGGGCTATCACAACGCGGTCGTTGAACTGCTTCTCCAGCTGCACTGCTTGCGCCGCATTGAGGGCCACCTGCTCGCTACGGTAGGTGCTGGCCTGCTGTAACCATAGCAATTGGATCACCACCACTCCCACCACGCTAAGGGTGGCCAGCAGCATAAGTGTACCGATCGCTTTGCGGCCCATGACGCAATGTTACGGGTAGCACAAGGCTTCCGGTATGTCTTAACAAGTGTTGGAGATCGGCGAAGGCCCTGCGTACACCATCTTCGTCCCGCATGTACGGATGGAAGCTTACCCTGGCACTGGGGGCACTGTTGCTGGTGTTGGCCGCAGGAGCCATGCTTGATGTGATGGGCGTGGATGCGGCCCAGTATGCTGGCATGGCCCGAGACATGCTCTCCTTGGACCATCGCCCGGCTGATGCCACTTGGCTGAAGCTGTATTACAGGGGCAACAACTACCTGGACAAGCCCCCTTTGCTGTTCTGGCTTTCGGCCCTTTCCTTCAAGCTATTCGGTGTTCACAACTGGAGCTACAAACTCCCCAGCATCCTTTATGCATTGCTGGGCATGTATGCCACCTACCGCTTCGCCAAGCTCCATTACCCGGATGCTCTGGCCCGCACCGCAGCCCTGATGTTCGGCAGTAGCGTGGCATTCGTGCTCATGACCAACGATGTGCGCACCGATACCATGCTTATGGGCTCGGTGATGGCTGCCATCTGGCTGGGTTCTGCCTGGATCGAACAAAGGCGATGGTGGCAGCTCGTGGGCTGTGCTGTGGCCATTGCCAGCGGCATGCTGGCCAAGGGCCCTATGGGTCTTATGGCTCCAGCCTTGGCGCTGGGCGGTCACGTGCTGCTCGCCCGTCGCTTGGATGTGCTGCGTGATATCCGGTGGGCGCTGGTGCTTCCCCTTGTGGCAGTGCTACTGGTCCCCATGTGCATCGGCCTTTACGAACAGCATGGCATTCAGGGTATCCGCTTCTATTTCTGGGAGCAGAGTTTCGGCCGCATCACCGGTGAGAACCGCTGGAAGGATGATTCCACCTTCCTGTTCTTCAGCCATGAAGTGCTTTGGCAGTTGTTGCCGTGGACCGTATTCCTTTTGGCAGGTCTATGGCTTTCCTTCAAGGCGCTTTGGAAGCGCACAGCATTGCCCGAGTATGTCAGCATCAGCGGAGTATTCTTGGTCTTCACCGCTATCTCCTTGTCGCAGTTCAAGCTGCCTCATTACCTCTATGTCATCCTACCGCTCTTCAGTGTGATCGCCGCTTGGGGTTGGCACTCGGTCCTGGAGCCTTGGGTCATGCGCGTGCATGCTATGGTCCTGCTCATCCTGTGGTGCTTTGCCTTGGTGCTTGTGCTCTGGTCCTTTCCGGACGGGGGGCTGCCCTTTGCGGCATTGTTGGTGGCCGTAGCGCTGCTCGCAGTGTTCTATCTGCGTCAACATCGTGATCGCAATGGCGTATTCCTCCTCGGTTTCCATGTTTTCATGGCCATCGCCATCACCTTGAACGGACACTTCTACCCCGAACTGTTGCGCTACCAAGGCAATGCACAAGCTGGTAAGTGGGCCGCCAAGCAGGGGCTTGGTATCAATAATTTCTACGGCATGCAGTTGAGCGGTTCCGCATTGGACTTTTATGCCGGCTATCCTGTGCATTGGTTGAGCAACGCTGAAGAAGCAGCGCGTGTGATCGCTCCGGGAGTGGTGGTCTATACCGATCTGCTTCGCAAGCAGGAGTTGGAAGAAGCCGGGTTCGTTCCGAAGGAGATACTACCGGTCATGTACTATGATGTGCAGCTTTTGGGATCGGAATTCCTCGTTCCCGAGCAACGAACGGATGTTTTGCGCCAGCATTATCTTCTCCGTTTCTGAACCGATCCGGTGCTCGTGGTGCTTACCTTCAACCCGGCTTTTTGAACAGATTGGCCGTTCGATCTGTTGTTTGCCAGTCCCTAACACTGAATCGGGTCCGTTTCCCCTGACGGATCCACAACCTTCCCTACCATGAAGAATTCAACACGAACGTGGAACCCTGCAATGCGCTCCGCCAGGAAGTGGTTGGGCGCATTCGCTTTATCGGTGTTCCTTGCGCCGCTGGCGGCGATCGCCCAGCCAGGCGAAGCATGTACGGCTGACGCCGGTACTTTGAACGGCTTCAAGCCATCGGATTGCTTACAGGATGGTACTGCCGCCATTGGAGGTATACCGGTCGGTGATTCTTTCGTTCCAGCGGGTTATGAGCGCATCTATGTGCTCACCCGTGGAGAAGGATTGGTGATCGAGCAAGCACGCCCGTTCCCCATTTTCGATGTGACATCCACAGGTCTCTACACCATCCACACTTTGGTGTACGACCCGGCCACGCTAGATCTCTCCATCGTGGAATTCGGTGTGACCACAGGCTTTGATGTGAATAGCCTCCTTATCCAAGGCGGCGGCGGCATCTGCGCCAGCTTGGACGTTGCCGGCACAAGCATCCTTGTGGACAACCCCGATGCGGGTACTCTCACTGCTTTCAAGCCTGAGGATTGTCTGGAAGGAGGCACCGTGGCCATCGGCGCTGTTCCCAACGGCGATATCTACGTTCCTGCCGGTTACAGTGTGATCTACGTGCTCACCGAAGGCCCCGGTCTGGTGATCCAGCAGGTGGGTGAATTTCCCATTTTCGATGTAACGGAAGCAGGTAGCTACACCATCCATACGTTGGTCTACGATCCAGCGGTTCTGGATCTGTCCATCGTGCAGTTGGGCACTACCACCGGTTTCGATGTGAATGGTCTACTCTACCAAGGCGGTGGCAACATCTGCGCGAGCCTCGATGTCCCAGGTGCCGTTACTGTTGTTCTCCCTGAGTGCCCATGTGAAGCCGACGCCGGTACGCTCAATGGCTTCAAGCCCTCCGATTGTCTGCAGAATGGTACCGCCGCCATTGGTGGTATTCCGAATGGCGATGCTGTGGTTCCCGTTGGATACGAGGTTCTTTACGTACTCACCGAAGGTCCTGGTCTGGTCATCCAGCAAGTACGTAACGTGCCCATTTTCGATGTCACCGAAACCGGTGCTTATACCATTCACACTTTGGTATACAACCCCGCTACGCTCGACCTTTCGATCGTTGAATTGGGTGTTACCACTGGCTTCGATGTGAACGGCCTATTGATCCAAGGTGGTGGTTCCATTTGCGCCAGTTTGGACGTAACCGGAACGAGCATCTTGGTGGATAACCCTGATGCTGGTACCCTTACCGCCTTCAAGAATGAGGATTGTCTTGAAGAAGGTACTGTAGCCATAGGCGCTGTTCCCAACGGCGATATCTACGTTCCTGCCGGTTACAGCGTGATCTACGTGCTCACTGAAGGCCCAGGTCTGGTGATCCAGCAGGTACGTGAATATCCCATCTTCGATGTAACGGAAGCAGGCAGCTACACGATCCATACGCTGGTCTACGATCCAGCGGTTCTGGATCTGTCCATCGTGCAGTTGGGCACTACCACCGGTTTCGATGTGAACGGCCTGCTCTACCAAGGTGGCGGCAATATCTGCGCAAGCCTTGATGTGCCCGGTGCCGTAACCGTTGTCACTGGCGTGTGTGAGGACGAGTGCCTTGCTGATGCTGGTACGCTCACACTTGACGAATTCGAAGGCTGCGTGAACGGTGACAACAGTGTTACCATCAGCGCCACCGCGAACGGCGATAGCACTGTGCCTGCTGGCTACAGCGTAGTATATGTGCTCACCCAAGGCGAAGGCCTGGTGATCGTGAATGCCGGTGCTGAGCCGAGCTTCGAGATCAGCGAAGCCGGTAGCTACACGATCCACACCTTGGTCTATGATGCCAATACGTTGGACCTGGGTATCGTTGAATTCGGTGCCACCACTGGCTTCGATGTGAACAGCCTGCTTATCCAAGGTGGTGGCGAGATCTGCGCCAGCCTGGATGTTGCCGGTGCACCTTTCACCATCGATGAATGCCCCGAAGAGTGCTTCGCTAATGCGGGTACGCTAAGTGCCAATGCGTTCGAAGGCTGCGTGAACGGCGACAACAGCGTCACCATCAGCGCCACTGCGAACGGCGATAGCAACGTGCCCGCTGGCTACAGCATTGTGTACGTGCTTACCCAAGGCGAAGGCCTGGTGATCGTGAACGCTGGCGCCGAGCCAAGCTTCGATGTAACGGAAGCCGGTAGCTACACCATCCACACGCTGGTGTACGATGCCAACACGCTCGATCTGGGTATCATTGAATTCGGTGTTACCACCGGTTTCGATGTGAATGGCTTGATCTGGCAGGGTGGTGGTGAGATCTGCGCCAGCTTGGATGTTACCGGTGCTGCCTTCACGATCGATGAGTGCCCCGAAGAGTGCCTTGCCAACGCTGGCACCTTGAGCGCTGATGTGTTCGAAGGCTGCGTGAACGGCGAGAACAGCGTCACCATCAGCGCCACTGCGAACGGCGATAGCAACGTGCCCGCTGGCTACAGCATTGTGTACGTGCTTACCCAAGGCGAAGGCCTGGTGATCGTGAACGCTGGCGCCGAGCCAAGCTTCGATGTAACGGAAGCCGGTAGCTACACCATCCACACGCTGGTGTACGATGCCAACACGCTCGATCTGGGTATCGTGGACTTCGGTACCACCACTGGCTTCGATGTGAACAGCCTGCTGATCCAAGGTGGTGGTGCGATCTGCGCCAGCTTGGATGTTACCGGTGCTGCCTTCACCATCGAGGAGTGCCTGGAGGAATGCACTGCATTCGCTGGCACGCTCAACGGTAACGTGTTCGAAGGCTGCGTGAACGGCGACAACAGCGTCACCATCAGCGCCACTGCGAACGGCGATAGCAACGTGCCCGCTGGCTACAGCATTGTGTACGTGCTTACCCAAGGCGAAGGCCTGGTGATCGTGAACGCTGGCGCCGAGCCAAGCTTCGATGTAACGGAAGCCGGTAGCTACACCATCCACACGCTGGTGTACGATGCCAACACGCTCGATCTGGGTATCGTGGACTTCGGTACCACCACTGGCTTCGATGTGAACAGCCTGCTGATCCAAGGTGGTGGTGCGATCTGCGCCAGCTTGGATGTTACCGGTGCTGCCTTCACCATCGAGGAGTGCCTGGAGGAATGCACTGCATTCGCTGGCACGCTCAACGGTAACGTGTTCGAAGGCTGCGTGAACGGCGA
>JBBEDG010000173.1:8864-18355 GCA_040881405.1 Flavobacteriales bacterium
CTGCATTCGCTGGCACGCTCAACGGTAACGTGTTCGAAGGCTGCGTGAACGGCGAGAACAGCGTCACCATCAGCGCCACTGCGAACGGCGATAGCAACGTGCCCGCTGGCTACAGCATTGTGTACGTGCTTACCCAAGGCGAAGGCCTGGTGATCGTGAACGCTGGCGCCGAGCCAAGCTTCGATGTAATGGAGTCCGGTAGCTACACCATCCACACATTGGTGTACGATAGCAATACGCTGGACCTGAACATCGTTCAACCTGGTGTTACCACCGGCTTTGACGTGAACGGCCTGCTGATCCAAGGTGGTGGTGAGATCTGCGCCAGCCTGGATGTTACCGGTGCTGCCTTCACAGTGGAGATCTGCCCAGTGAATGCGCTTATTAACGACGAGTTGCAACTCACCGCATGGCCTTCGCCGACCAACCAGTTCCTCAATGTTGAAACCAGCGCTGTTCGCGATGACCGCACTGAATTCACAGTGCTCAGCATGCAGGGTAAAGTGGTGATCCCCACCACGGTGATGCCTGCCAGTCAGCGCATGGTGATCGATGTGCAGAACCTGCGTGCGGGCCAGTACATGATCCGTGTGGTATCGGGGGACAAGGTGGCCACCGAGCGCTTCATGCGCATGGACTAACAACCGTTCAACGGTCCGCATAAGCAGGGCCCGGGATCTTAGGCGAAAGCCGACGATCCCGGGCCTTGGCCGTTCCAGGGGCCATGTCTTGCAGTTCCATGACGGAACAGGGCCGGATACCGCGATCCGGGTATTGGGCAGCGGTGTTCTATCGGCGTTGCTTTGCACCCCCAACGAAAACCAACTCAAATGAGACTCCATACGTTACTTGCTTTCGCTTTCGCATCCGGTGCCGTTGTTGCTCAGGAGACCGTAACGGTCACCACGGCTCCTTCCAATGCCCAACAGACCTGGTACAGCTTCCAAGAGGGTGTCGTGGAAACACGTCCATTGGCCGAATGGGACCTGGCCTTTGAGATAACCGGCATCACCGGCAGCATCCTGGCGAACACCGCCAAAGGCATCGAGGTCTACAAGGCGCCTTACAACTTGTCGCAGTGGGCGGCCATTGATACCGCAGGCCTTGCGGACAGCTGGCCGCAGCAGCACAACAGCGAGAACGATTGGAGCTCCGGAGCCTTCAACCAAGGTCTCACCAGCAATCCCTTCGATCTGGGATGGGGCATCTACAACATGATCACGCACAATATCACAGGCGACAGTGCTTTCGTGATCAAGCTCGCAACAGGCAATTTCAAGAAATTCCGTGTGGATGGCTACGCTAGCGGAACGGATAACTTCACCTTCACCTGGGCCGATCTCGACGGGTCCAACGAGCAGAGCAACACGCTGAACCGGGCTACATACGCTGGTCGCAACTTCGGCTATGTGTCCTTGGAGAACAACAGTGTCTTTGGCCGCGAGCCCGCCTCCAATACCTGGGACCTGCTCTTCACCCGTTACATGGCCTTCGTGCCTTTCCCTGTGCCATCCATATACCCAGTGGCAGGCGTACTGCAGAACCGCGACATTGAAGTGCAGCGTGTGAACGGTGTCGAGCCCTCTTTCGGCGACTGGTCCGCAGGAACGTTCAGCGCCGACATCGACGGTATCGGCTTCGACTGGAAATCCTTCGATCAGCAGACCTTCCAGTGGGAGTATGTCACCGACAGGGTCCATTTTGCCAAGGACCGTGCAGGCAACATTTGGAAGCTCGTGTTCACCACATACGGTGGTGGTGCCAATGGCGACATGACCTTCACCCAGGAGCTTATCAGCGCTACTTCCGTGAACGAAATGGCCGAGGCCGGTACCTTCCTGGTCTACCCCAATCCCGTGAGCGATGGCCGTGTGCAGCTCGTGCTGGACGCTCCGGTAGCGGCGGTGGACATGGTGGTCTACGATGCGAACGGTCGCGTTGTGCTCTCCGATCGCCTCAGCGGTCTGGGCGGCTTGGAAGTGCGGAGCATCGACGTAAGTACCCTGCGCGCCGGGCTGTACACCGTACTTCTGCAAGGCGAGGGTATGGTGGCCACCACCCGCCTCGTGGTGCAGTGACCCAAGTCTTCCATTCAACGACCCCGATCGCCTTGCGCGGTCGGGGTCGTTGCGTTTCCAGTACTTATACCGTGATCGCAGTATTGTGCTCCTTCTCCATGGCCGCGTGCTTTGTACCAGCAACAATGCAGATCACACAGACCATGGAGAACGCAACAAGTACCTTGATCCAGCGCTGGAACCAACTTCGCGCGAACGACCCGAAGCTCCGCATCCGCAATGCCGCCCAAGGCCTTGGTGTGAGCGAGGTGGAATTGCTCGTCACCCGCCTTGGTGATGGTGTCACACGCCTGCGGGCCGAGTTCCCCGCCATCCTCGGCGGAGTGGTCACTCTTGGTCGTGTGATGGCACTTACGCGCAACGAGGATGTGGTGCACGAACGTAAGGGCACCTACCTGAATGCTTCGCTGGACAAAGGCCCGGTAGGGCTCTTCGTGGGTGCTGAGATCGATCTGCGGATCTTTTGGAGCGCCTGGTCCTCCGCCTTCGCTGTGCAGGAGGAAGGCAGGGATGGACCGCGCTTCAGCCTTCAGTTCTTCGCCAAGGATGGAAGCGCCATCCACAAGATCTACTTGTTGCCCGAGAGCGACGCAGGAGCATACCATGATCTGGTGGAACGCTTCCGGGAGAAGGAACAAGAGCAGGCCATCCACGTTGTTCCATTCCCACCGCCGCCTGCCGAGCGGCCGGATGCGGAAGTGGACGTGGCCGCTTTCCGATCGGCATGGCTTGCGCTGAAGGACACCCACGATTTCCACATGCTGGTGCATGGCAACCGGCTTTCACGTACCCAAGCTTTGCGGCTTGCGCCGGAAGGGTATGCCGTGCCCGTTCCATCGAACAGCCTGCGCAAGGCCATCACCGTTGCGGCTGCGCAACAGGTACCCATCATGGTATTCGTAGGCGATCGCGGAATGCTCCAGATCCATACCGGAACGGTGGAAGAACTGATGGATATTCCAGGTTGGTTCAACGTGATCGATCCGGACTTCAACCTCCATGTGCGCGAAGCGGCCATTGCCAGCGCTTGGGTGGTGCGCAAGCCCACTGACGATGGCATGGTGACCGCCATTGAATGCTACAATACGGGAGGGGAGCAGCTCATACAGGTCTTCGGCAAGCGTAAACCGGGCCTGCCGGAGTTGGAAAGCTGGCGGGATATCGTGGCTGGGATAGAGCAGGAAGTGGCCCACGCGTGACAGGTTCGTGACAGAGTGGTAAAGAGCGCTCCGGAACTTCGCACAGCCGTTCAGAGAGCCTGTGTGCGAACGTTTCCCATGATCGAAAAGGCAGTTGCCTTCCCCCTTCTTCGAAGTCTTTTTCCGGTAGTGTTCGCACTTGTTGTGCAGGCCGCCTTCGCCCAAGTATCCGTGCAGGTGAAGGATGTTCGCACCAATGAGGCGGTGGGCTATGCCCATGTGGCCTACCAGCCCTTGCAAGGTGGACCGGGCAGCATGCTGGTTTGTGGTCCCGATGGTCGTGCGGACCTGCAGCTCACCCAAGCCGATGTGGAACGCGGTGTGGTGCTTCGGATAACCTTTGTGGGCTTCAAGCCACTGCTGGATACGCTGCGCACGCTTGCTCCACGCACCTACCATCTTACGCCCGACCTGTTCCAGCTTCCGGAACTGGTAGTTACCGGTCAATACGCGCCCACTTCGCCAGACCGTGCCGTACACAAAGTGCGCGTGTTGGATGCCGCGTATTTCCAGCGGTTGGCCGCCATTAATCTGGCCGATGCCCTGCGCAACGAACTGAACATACGGCTGCAACAGGACAACCTGCTCGGGACATCGTTGAGCATGCAAGGGTTGGGCGGCGAGAATGTGAAGATCCTGGTTGACGGTGTGCCGGTGATCGGGCGCCTGGACGGTGGGCTGGACCTTTCCCAACTTGACCTTACGGGAATCGAGCGGGCCGAGATCATCGAAGGGCCATTGAGTGTGAGCTACGGCACCAATGCCTTGGCAGGTACCATCAACCTGATCACCCGCAAAGGCGATGGACGTCCTGCAACGTTCAAGGCCTCGACCTACGCTGAGCACATCGGTCGCTTGAACACAACCTTCACGGCCACCGGCACCAAAGGCTCGCACAACATCGCTTTCAATGCGGGCCGCAATTTCTTCGGTGGTTGGGATCCGGCGCACACCGGTCTGCCGGACTTCGCACCTACGCTTGCCGATAGCTCACGTTTTCTGCAATGGAAACCCCGCGAACAGTTCTTCGGCAGGCTGAACTATCGCTGGGCAGGGAAGAAGTGGATCCTGGGGTACAAGGGCGAGGCCATGCACGACCGCATCATCAACCGTGGCAAACCACGCGCGCCTTTCTTCGAAACCGCTTTCGATGAGCAGTACCTCACCATGCGCCTCGACAATGCTGTATTCGCCGAAGGATCCCTGGGCAAGGGACGCCGCTTGAATGCTCTGGCCGCGCACAACCGTTACTCCCGAGCCCGTAATACATGGTTCCGCGACCTTACCACACTGGGCGAGCAGCTTGCCGATATCGAAGGCATGCAGGACACCACGCGCTTCGCGCTCACCAACGTGCGCGCCGTGTACAGCAATGCCGATACCAGTAAGCGTGTGCAATACGAGTTGGGTACCGACATCAACCACGAGACAGGCGCTGGCGAACGAATAGGTGCCGAGCAGGGCGTGCGTGACATCACCGATGCTGCGGTCTTCGTTTCCGCCGAGTATGGCCTCACCGATAAGATCACCCTTCGGCCGGGTCTGCGATACGCCTACAACTCGCGCTACGATGCTCCCCTTATCCCATCCTTGAACCTGAGGTGGCGTCTTAAAGAACACTTCCAGCTCCGCGCTTCCTACGCTCGCGGTTTCCGCGCACCCAGCCTGAAGGAACTCTACCTCTTCTTCGTGGATGTGAACCACGACATCGTGGGTAACCCCGACCTGCAAGCCGAGCGATCGCACAACTTCAGCGGAAGCCTCGTCTATCGCCATGCCCGCGAACGCAATGTTTACCGCAGCGAGATCAATGGTTTCTACAACGTGGTGGAGGACCTTATCTCCTTGGCGCAGTTGAACGCATCGCGCTTCACCTACATCAACGTGGGGCAGTTCCGTACCGCAGGCGGAACGGTGGGTGCTTCTTGGGATAATGGCCATTGGATCGTGTCCGCTGGAGGTGGTGCAACGGGTCGCTACGATGCACTCGCGTCATCGCTTGGCGAACCTTGGATCTTTACCCCGGAGCTGCGCGCATCCCTTACCCGCAACTGGATGAAGCAGGGTTGGACCGCATCGCTCTTCTGGAAGTACCAGGGCGAGCTCGCACAGTATGTGTACCTCTCCGATGTGGAGATCACCCGTGGGTTCATCGCGCCCTTCCACATGGCCGACGCAACCGTGGGGCGCCGCATGTGGGGCGAAAGGCTGCTGCTCTCCGCAGGGTGCAAGGACCTGTTCGATGTGCAGAACGTGCAGGCATCCATTGCGGGCGGTGTCCACAGCAGCGGTGCCAATAGCGTACCCATGACCACCGGACGAACCTGGTTCCTGCGCTTGGAGTTGGACTTGAAAAAGAACTCATGACCCGTTCCATCATTCTCCTCTCATTGGCAACATGCGCAACGTCCTGCATCAAGGACGAATTGCCTGTGCCGGCCATACCCCGCGGCGAAGCACCGGAGATCCAACTGTGCATGGGACAGGGCTACCAGCAACAGTACTGGATGGACCTTTCCACCGGACAGGTGGTGCGCGAGAATTCCGTCATGGCATTGGATCTCGCCTTCGAGAGTGCTCCCGATGGTTGGCGCATCATGCTCAACGGTGGGCGGCTCATGATGGCCTGGAACAGCGAAGCCACAAGCATCGAGGCGCCGTTGGATGTCTTCGCTGTTGCCCTCAACGGTTCCATAGACTCGCCCAATGGCCACCCGGACAGTACGGCCTTTGGCGACTGGCGTTCCAGCAACACGGTGTTCGTGCTGGACATGGGTTACGATGGCGATGGCAATGTGCTGGGCCATCGACGTGTGAGACCAGTTTCCGTGGATGCCTCGAGCTACACGGTGGAAGTGGCGTTGGCCGATGGCACTGGTGCCACATTGGTCACCATTCCGAAGGATGGACAACGGACCTGGGTTCACTACAAGATGGGTCAGGGCGTGGTGCAGGTGGCACCGCCCAATGGTGCTTGGGATATCGTGCTTACGCGTTACACACACATCTTCCGCGACATCGACCTGCCGTACTTGGTGGTGGGCGCTTTCATCGATGGTTCCACCACGCGTGTGGCCCGCGTTACCGGTACCACATTGGAGAACGTTTCCCTGGCCGACACGCTCCAGTTCCCCTTCCGGCGTGAACGTGATGCCATTGGCTACGATTGGAAGGAGTATTCCTTCGAGACGAGCAGTTACACGGTGGATGTCGGTATCGTGTACATCGTGCAGGATGTGGATGGCTTCATGCACAAGTTGCAGTTCCGGGATTTCTACAATGCTGCTGGACAACCCGGTTGCCCCAGCTTCGCGATAGCTCCCTTCTGAATCGTACTATTCTTCCTGCCCACCGCCCCCACGCAAGCTGGGCTCGGTGCGCTGTGGCCCGCGCTTGCGGAACAAGGATGCGTCGCGCTGACCGAACTGCCAGGTCGCTGTGAAGCGCACGAAGCGCATCTCCCGACGGCGGAAGTCGTCCTGGGTGAATGTGGGTGTATCATACGCATAACCCCAGCGACGACTGAAGAACACATCGTTCACCGAAAGCACCACGTTCCACTGCTTGTTGATCTCCTTGGAAACCGAAGCATCCACGCCGTAGTTGCTGATGCGTGTGCCTTGTGGGATCACTTGCGGGCTGCGGTAATCGCCGTTCACTTGGAAGACCCAGCTTTTTTGAAGTTCATAGCTCACCAGCAGTTTGGCCTCCCAGTTAAGGCCACTGTTGGTAATGGCGTCCATACCACCCAGTTGCACGTTGATGTATTCCAGCTCACTGCTCATGGTGGTGATCAATCCTTTGGCGAGTTGTACCCGAAGGGTATTCTCCCAGCCATACTCAAAGGCCCCGCGGCCATTGACCCAGGTGTTCACCAGAATATCAGGATCGCTCTCCGATGCAAAGGCCACCTGGCTGATGGCATCCTCGTCGTACCGTGCGTACAACGAACTGAGCCATGAGCCTTTCCCTTTCTGGGTGGGAAGCAAGTGGTTCAATTCGGCCATGTTCCGCATTTCGGGAGCCAATGCCGGGTTGCCTATGCGGATGTTGCGGCTGTCAGCGATCTGGATGAAGGGTGTGATCTGCCAGAAACGTGGACGTTGGATCTTGCGGGAGAAATTCAGCTGCAATTCGCGCGTGCTGTCCTTCCAGCGTCGTACCAGGTACATGGCCGGGAATATGGTCTTCGCCAGATCCTGGGTGCCATTGGGGTACCGGTAACCGATCGTCTGGTCCTTTCCTTCAAGCCTGGCCTCGAAATAGGTCTGCTCAAGGCGAAGGCCGCCTTGGAAAGCCCAACGATCGTTCAGTTGGCGACTTACGTTGAAGTACGCGGCGTTCACAATGTCGGTGATGTAGTAGTCGTTCGTTTGGCCGGTATCGGGAATGTTGGTGCCGATGAGTGGGGAGGTCTGCGAAACGAACAGCCAGGTGTTGTCAAGCGTGTAACTGCCCATGGCACCCCACTCGATCTTGGTACGGTCGTTCAGCGGGTCCACCACATCGAACTGGGCGCGTATCCCGTTCAGGAACGCACCACCAAGGTTGTTCTGGGTTCGTGGGCTGGAGTTCAACTGCTCGCCGGTGTTCCCGAAAGTGGACGTGGTGAAGGCCGAACGACTGTCGCGCTGCCAGTGGTTATAGTTCACATCCGCGGTCCATTCCTTGCCCTCCTTCGGACTCTTGCGGCGGAACATGATCTGAGAATTCGTGCTGAAGTTCTCCGATAGGCTCGTGTTGAACTGGGTGCCTGATGAGATCGGCTCACCACCAGCCGTGGTGCTGCGGAACACCTGTTCCTCCTCGCCATCCATGGACCGGACCCGCACATTCTGCGACACGCTCAGCGTATTGCGGTTGCTAATCTCCCAGTCCAGACCGATGCGTCCGCCATTCATCATCGAGCCGCTCCGATTTTCGGCTTCCTGCTGGAATATCGCGCTGGGGCTGCCATCCACAAGGTCCACGCGGGTGGTACGGCCATCGGTCTCGTTCTGCGAGGTGTTGTAGTTGTAGCTCAGGTTCACGCCCACCTTGCCCTCCTTCACCGTAAGGTTGCCCGAGGCCTGGTAGCGGTTATTGGTGCCGATGCCACCCTGCAACTGCCCGAAGTAGCCGGGCTTGGTGTTCTTCTTCAGGATCACATTGATGATACCCCCTGTGCTGCTTGCATCGAACACCACCGAAGGGTTGGTGATCACCTCGATCCGCTCGATGTCCTCCGAGGGGATCTGGTCCAGGGTGATGGCGCTGGGGCGACCGTCGATGAGGATCTGGGGCGACCCGCCGCGCATTTGCACATTGCCTTCCACATCAACACTAAGGCCGGGAATGTTCTTCATCACATCCACACCGCTGCCTCCGCGCGTGGTAAGGTCCCGCTCCACGTTGAACACCCGCCTGTCCACTTTCATGACCACCTGGCTGCTGCGACCGGTTATCTCCACCTCCTGCAGCAGTTCAGCATCGGCGGCAAGGTCCAGATTACCCAGGTCGGACTCCATGCGTTCCCGTGAAAGGGTGACGAGCTCCGTTCGGGGTGTGTAGCCGATGAAACTGATCTCCACACGCAAGGCACCCAAGGGTAGTTTCTCCACGGAGAAATCGCCGTTGGGACGAACGATGGTGCCACCCAGCAAACTGTCGTTGCGCTGCATGAACACGGCTATGGTAGCGAATTCCGCGGGTTTTCCTGTAGCGGCATCCAGCAAACGGCCATAGACCTTGCCCATGGCTGGCGCTCCGCCGCCACCCGGGCGCTGGGCGTGGGCCGATTCGGCAACAAGCAGAAAAAGAAGACCGAACGCAGGAAGGAACCGAAGGAAAGTACTGATCATGAGGGGGTGCGAAATTACCCCATGGAACATGGGCGGATCCATGCAGGATCCACCAAAGGGTTAAAAGGATCGAATGGCCAAGTGCCATTCAGCACACATAGGGTCATGAAGAGAGCATCGAATCCCAGTGCCCAAGCGGTGGACCGTCATCTTCAAGGGCCTGAAAAAAAAGAACCCCCCGCTTTCGCGGAGGGCTCTGTTGTATGCTAGTTCTTCAGGCCTAGTACTCGTCGTTGCGGAATCCGCCACCACGACGGTCTCCACTACGGTCGAATCCACCGCGATCGCCTCCGCGATCACCGCCACGGTCGTTGCCGCCACGGTATCCGCCACGGTCTCCGCCGCCGCCGCCGCCGTAGCCGCCGCGATCGCCA
>JBBEDG010000174.1:0-18204 GCA_040881405.1 Flavobacteriales bacterium
AATACCTCTATAACTTGACCTTCCGGCCCGAAGACCGGACTAAGGAATATCTCGTTACAGACCCGCTGACCGTTAACATCGTTACGCTCGGTTTCGAACCGTGTGGTACGGCCCTCGAATGCCTCCTTGTACTTGGCCTCCCAGAAATCGTGGTAGGCGCTTTCAGCAAAGCGCTTACGCGGCTTCTTGGGGTCGGTATTGATCTCGGGCTCCACACCATGCAGGCGTTGTATCATGGCGGCATACCCGCGATTGTAGGAAGTGAGCTTGATGCCGGGATCCACTGTCCAGAACATATGGTCGCTGCTCTCGAAGAGGGCGCGCATTTTCGCCTCGTGCTGCTGAACCTGCCTGCGGGCCGCCTGCACGTTGGTAACATCGCGGAAAATGGACCTCATAGCCAAGGTCCTTCCAGCTTTCCTGCTCAGGTTGGTACTGCCTTCCACGGCGATCTCCTGGCCATCGCGGCCCACAAAAACCGTTCGGATGATGCGACTCTCGGCCCCCTTCATAACCGTATCGAATTGTTGCATGCACTCGGCACGGTGATCGGGGTGTAGGATATCGGCCAAGGATAGATCCTGCACCTGTTCCGCTGTGTATCCCAAAGTGGACCGCCAGGCACTGTTCACATACTGGAAACGACCCTCCTGGTCCACGCTTTGGATCAGGTCGGTGGCGTTCTCGAACAAGTCCCGGTAGCGCTCTTCGCTGGCTTGCAAGGCCTCTTGGTCGCGTTTGAGCTGAGTGATATCACGCGATACACCCATGACACCCAGCAAGGCTCCATCCTCATCGTACATGCGGGATGCCGCCAGGAAGGAGGTGAACTCCTCGCCTGTGCACGAAACATTCCGGATCTCGCCAGCGAACATGCCATGGGTATCCAATTCCTGTTGCACGCGCTTGAACTCTTGTGGGTCGGCATAAAGCAGAGTGGACTCCTTGCCCATGATCTGCTCGGGTTCCCAGCCAAAGCGCATAGCCGCAGCAGGGTTGTACTCGCTTATTCGGCCAGCGGGGTCGGCAGCGAGGATCATGTCCAGCGAACTATCGATGAGACTTCGTGCAAACCGGCGCGACTTGCGCAGTTCCTCCTGGGTCACACGGTGCCTGTCGATCTCTTCACGAAGCACCTGGTTCACCTCCTCGGCCATACGGACCCGAAGCTGTTGACGCAGTAGTTCCTGTTGCGCACCTTGGTCCTGCAAGGTCAACTGCATAGCGGGCTCACCTTCGTGGATGCTGGCAACCGCATGGAGCATGAGCTCCTTACCCTTCAGGTGCACCGGAATGGGTCCTTGGTCGATGGGATCGGAAGTTGCGGAAAAAAGACCGGACACCCGTTCGTGGTCCTCCTTGGAGAATAGCTCTTTCAAGGAAAGGCCCACCGCGGAACCACCAACCAATTGATCGGCGGCCGGATTTGTGTACACGATCCTGCTCTTGTGCACCATCATCAATCCATCACGGATGTGGTCCACAAGATTCCGGTAGCTATGTGTTAGCGCGCGTTGCTCCAGTTCGGCCTGTCTGAAGGCAGTTACGTCCACAATGGTACCCATTATGCTGCTGGGGCCATCCTCGTTCCGATCGAGGTAGACATTCTCCAAGGCTTCTATGACCCGCCCGCTACGGTGTCGCAAACGAATTGTATAGTTGATGAGCTTCCCCTCACGCTTCAAGTCCTCCAAGAAGCGATCGCGTTCCTTCTTGGACCCATAAAGATCCAAGGCCTTCTCCTGCATAAGCTCCTCCGCGGTGGTATGGCCGAGCATCTGGGCAAGTGCATCGTTGCACTCCAGAATGCACCCATCCAAGTTGGTGCGATACATACCCGCCACACCTCGTGTGACCACGTTGTGGTACTTCCGCTGAAGTTCCAGATAGGCCTGTTCCAAGCCGCTTTGTGTGTTGGTATCAGGCATTTGCGCTCCTGTTCTGCTTTCCAACATACCACCAGGTACTATTCTGTTCGGCTTCCGTTCGAGCACTATTGTGCAGCAGGAACAGGTAAGCGCTCACCATCAAGGCGCATCTCCATTCCATCCTTGTAACGTATCGTAAGAACGGGTTTTCCATCCTCATCGTTGTATACGAAATCACCCTGTTCGAGGCCCATTACATAACGACCTTCCAACTTGACCAGACCATTGGGCCACCACCATTTGTGTTTGCCATTTGGCTCACCATTTATGAACTGACCGATGAAGTTGCGTTTACCATTGTCGTAGGTATGGACCCAAGTTCCATCGCGTAGGCCGTCCTTGTAAGAACCTTCCTCGCGGTGGTCACCAAGCTTGTAGGTCCAGACACCCTCTCGTCTTCCATCTATGAATTCGCCTTGTATGATCACCGAACCGTCCTCGGCATACTCCGCACTGGCACCGTCCTCCTTGCCTCGGCGGTAGTTCTCCTCGCGGAGGATCCGACCGCTCTCGTAGTACCATTTCCAAGGTCCATTGGGGAGGCCATTGGCGTACTTCCCTTTCTGTTCCAACTTCTCGCTGCGGTGGTAGAATACCCAATCACCATCGCGCTTACCGGCCACGTAGGTCCCCTCGGCGCGTTTCTCTCCGGTGGGGAAATACTCCACCCATGGACCTTCCAAGGCACCCACATCGTTCACAAGCCCTTCGCTCACGAGTTTGTCGCCAACGTAGATCTTAGCGCCAGTTACCTCACCGGCAGGGTTGAATTCTTTGAACAAGCCTTCTCGCTTACCACTCTTGGAGTAACTGCCGATGCTGGACACCCGGCCTCCGGGATGGAAAGTGCGCTTGATATCCACGGTCAACTTCTCCTGGGCCTCGGCATCCACCACCCCTGCATTGAAGCGGATCATCTCCTTCAGATTCCCCAAATTGTCGAATTCCTTGTATAAGCCCTGGCGCTTATCGTCCACGTAGTTGGCTTCACTCTTCAACTTGCCGTTCGGATGGAATTCCCGCCAGGGACCTTGGCGTTGGCCCATACGGTCGAAACGATTGATGTCCTCACGGCTACGCAAGAGTCCACCCCCGTAGGTCAAAATGGCTATGATGCGGCCATCCTCGGCATACTCAAGCCCCTTACCCTCTTCCTTGCCAGCCTTGAAGGGGATCTCCTTGTGTAACAGACCGTTGCTGTGATAGTACTTAGCGATGCCCTGCCGTTGGTCATCCTCGAATTGCTCTACGCTGATGGGTGTTCCTGTTTCATCGAAGCGTCTGGCCTCGCCTTGTTTCTTGCCCTCGCTGTAATTGGTTTCGCTTTGTAGTGTGCCATCCGGCGCATAGAATTTCCAAAGACTGTCCAATTCGAATCCTTTCCTGTTTCCTTCGCTGCGCAGCACTCCTGTGTCGTAGTAGGTGCGCCACCAACCTTCGGGCTTACCATCCACCAGCGCGCCTTCGCTGCTTACCGCTCCGTTGGGGTGAAAGTAGCGCATAAGGCTGTCCGTTTCCTGGGCTTGGGCCATTCCCACCAGGAGCACCAGGACCACCATCATGAACACTCTTATTTGCATTTGAAGAGTTTCTATAAAACTGTGTTGATATAGTAAGAGCTGTTGACAGTGTTCGTTCTATTCCCGTGGCTTGCTTGCATATATGGGATATCAAAAGTAGCGCACCCTCCATGAACGATCCTGACGATGGACAGGTATGGTCGAAGTACTACAGGGATGGGCAAGAAGGCCTGGTTATTAACGATCGTTGATGGAGCTTGTGTGAAGGCCATGTTCAGAGTTCGGTGTATGCAACAGCTGCTATTGATCGTTGGATCGCGGTGTGCAGTTCTTCCATAAGTCGTCTTGACTTCATGGTAGAACTTGTTAAGGGGCGCGATCGATCGTTGATAACCAAAACCTTACCAGAGTTTATGCACAGGTGAACGGTCGATCGAACGATCCGATCGTTGATGGAATGATGGGTTATCAACACAGGGTATCTTCGGGGCCTCATACCACACATCATGCATCTCCACATAGGCAGCGATCACGCGGGTTTTGAACTGAAGCAACGTTTGTTGCAACACCTGCAGGCCGCTGGCCATACCGTAGTTGACAACGGCACCAAGGGCCCCGAGAGTGTGGACTACCCCGATCATGCCCATGCGGTCGCACAAGGTGTTGCTGCTGATGCCGCTTCGCTGGGTATCGTGGTATGCGGCAGTGGCAACGGAGTGAACATAACGGCCAACAAGCATGCTGGCATCCGTTCTGCTTTGGCCTGGAACAGGGAGGTTGCCGCGCTGGCACGCCAGCACAACAATGCGAACGTATTGGCCCTGCCGGCACGTTTCATTACTACTGAAGAGGCCATAGCTTGTGTGGATGCATTCCTGGAAGCCAGCTTCGAAGGCGGACGCCACCAGACCCGGGTTGCCAAGATCGAAACCAACTGCTGAACCATTGCACACTATACATGCTCATGCAAAGATCACTGCTCATCCTACTGCCACTGTTGTTCTTTGTGGCTGCCAATGCCCAGGTGGACAGCATGGCGCTCCGTTATGCCAAGTACATTTCCATAGAGGACCTACGGACGGACCTGACTCTGTTGGCGAGTGATGCATTGGAAGGCCGGGATACCGGCAAGAAGGGACAGAAGATGGCGGCGGCGTACATCCGCGAGCAGTTCAAGCAATATGGTATACCTCCTGTACCTGCGGCCGACCCAGAGGCCATAGTGGATGGATACTATCAGCCCTTCGAACTCATCGAGGAGCGAAGTGGCTCCATTTCCATCACCAGTGGAAGCACGAGCATGGAATTCCTGAAGGAACTACTCTATTTCAATGAGCTGTTGAAGGAGGATCGCGTTGTTCGTGAGCTGGTGTACATGGGCGATGGTAGCGCTTTGGTGGGTGCCAAAGGGTTGGCGGGCAAGGTGGTGCTGGTGCAGGACGATGGAGCGGGCAATGCCATGGAATTCCTGGGTAGGATGCGGGCTATGAACGTAGCAGCTACTGCTGCTGGTGCAGAAGTAGTACTGGTCGCCAGCCCACAACTGGTGGAGTTGGTGGAGGAAATGGGGCACTTCGTATCGGGTGGCCGCATGCGCCTTGCCAGCGAGGAACCAAGAGCCCCAAGGAATGCCGGTATCCAAACGATCATCGTGGATGCCAAGGCCCTGGACGGCCTCTTGGGACGGAACAACCTCGCTTCCTTGTCCAAGCGCAAGCCCGGCCGTAAAGTGGCTGTGGATATGGTGTTGAAGGTTTCGGAACAGAGCCAGCGTGTAATGAGCGAGAACGTACTGGCCTACATAGAGGGCAGCGATAAGAAGGATGAACTGGTGGTGATAACTGCACACTACGACCACATTGGCATAGAGGGAGATGAGATCTTCAATGGTGCTGACGATGATGGGAGCGGCACAGTGGCGATCATGGCCATAGCGAAAGCATTCGCCAAGGCCAAGCTAGAGGGTAACGGTCCGCGCCGCAGCGTGCTGGTAATGCCTGTAACTGCTGAAGAAAAAGGCCTGCTGGGATCGAAGTACTACAGCGAGAACCCGGTGTTCCCGCTGGAGAACACCGTGGCCAACCTGAACATCGACATGATCGGTCGGATCGATAGTGCACACCAGGGCATGGCACCGTACATCTACGTGATCGGCAGCGACCGTTTGAGCAGCGAGCTGCACACCATCAACGAAGAAGCCAACCGGAACTACACCCGCATGGAATTGGACTACACCTTCAATTCAGCGGATGATCCCAACCGCTTCTACTACCGCAGCGACCACTACAACTTCGCCCGCAAGGGGGTGCCAGCGATCTTCTACTTCAGTGGGGTGCATGAGGACTATCACAAGTCCACGGATACCATCGAAAAGATCCGCTTCGACCTGGTGCACAAGCGTGCTTTGCTCACCTTCCACACGGCCTGGATACTGGCCAACCGCGAGGAAAGGATAGTGGTGGACGGGAAGGTGGAGTGAGGGGGTTACTTGGCTACTTGAACAGCCTGTACCGCTTCCTGCAGTAGATTCTTTACGAAGACCTCCAAGCTGCGTTTGTGGCGCTCGTAATGGGATCCTGTGGATGGCCCGTAGATGCCCGTTCTGATGCGCCTGACTCTGCCATTGTGGTCGATGATGATGATCGTCGGATAGCTCATCACGTGGTTCAGGAATGGTAGGCGTTCGGCGGCTTCCCCTTTTCCCGCCATACCCCCATAGAGGATCGGATATCGCACATCCAGCACATCGCGGAAGCGCCGCAAGCCCTCCATGGCCCGCACGGTATCCTGGTAGCGCTCGAACGCAACTGACATCACTTGAAGGCCATCCGCATGGTGCTTGTCGTATATCTCGTTCAGCAGGCGGGTCTCATCCACACAATTCGGGCACCAGCTGCCCATGATCTGCACCACACGAACGGAGCCTTTGAAGGGCGGGTCGTTCGGTGATACCAAGCCCCCGTCGATGCTGGGGAATCGGAAGTCCACCATGTCGTAGCCTTCGCGGAGGTAGGTGAGCGAGTCGGGATTGCGCAGTTCGAACTGGGGGTTGCGTATGGCTACCCATGGTTCTTCCCAGTGGTTGCCACTGCGGAAACTGCCCTTCAGGCTATCCCCCCTCCATAGGGCTGCAAAAAGGAAAGCGTGGCTTCCATCGAAGCAGGAAAGGCGCAAGGAATCTCCGGAAACAGAGCCCTCCAGAAAGCGGTAATCGCCGGTCTCGGTAATGAAGGTGCCAGTTACCCGGCCGTCGTTCTGTTGCTCGAATAGGCCAATGGCCGGATAGCTGTCCGCTGTGTTCGGGCTGAAGTGTACCTCCCAAGTACCCGATGGGTCCATGCGTGCCGGTGAAGCCACGGGAAACCGTGGGAAATCCCCCGCCAGCGCGGTGAAGGGTACTTTATGGTCGGGGCCTTTCAGGTAGTTGAACCAATACCCGGTGATGCGTCCATCTCCATCCTTGCGTCCCTTGAATTCCGAGTCGAACAAGGGCATACGCACCTCAATGCTGTCGCCGAAATGCTCCACATCGTCCACAACGATAACCTCAGCCCCGTTCTGGATATGGATGCGCAGCGCACTATCGGGCAACTGCTCCAGGATAAAGGTGAACGGAAGCGTGGTGGAACCCAGATCAAGGGCCACATGCCATGGACCTGGGCGCGGTGTGCTTGGAGTGGGGTCCGAAGATGTGCAGGAGAGCACCAACGGAAACATCAGAAATGGAGAGAACAGGCGCAGCCACATGGTGCCGCGAATGTAAGGCCCTATATCTTTTGTAAGCCCGGCTTTTTGGCCATTGACATTACTACCCCAAGGCACTTATCTACAGGTCGAACTTGATACCCTGTGCCAAGGGCAGTGAGCTACCGTAGTTGATGGTGTTGGTCTGTCGGCGCATGTACACCTTCCAAGCATCGCTGCCGCTTTCGCGGCCACCGCCCGTCTCCTTCTCGCCACCAAAGGCTCCTCCGATCTCGGCGCCACTGGTACCGATGTTCACATTGGCGATGCCACAATCGCTGCCTGCTGCGCTCAGGAAGCGTTCCGCCTCGCGCAGGTCCAAGGTCATTATCGCACTGCTAAGGCCTTGTTTCACGTTGTTCTGGATAGCGATGGCCTCTTCCACACCACCGCTATAGCGTAGCAGGTAGAGGATGGGTGCGAAGGTTTCCTCCTGCACGATGGCCATGTCGGGCTTGGCTTCCACCACGGCCGGTTTCACATAGCAACCACTTTCGTAGCCTTCGCCGCTGAGCACACCGCCCTCCACGAGGATGGTGGCACCCTGTTCCTTGGCAGCCTTAAGGGCATTCTGGTACATGGCCACAGCATCGGTATCGATCAGTGGTCCCACGTGGTTGTTCTCGTTCAGCGGATCACCGATGCGCAGCTGTCCGTAAGCCTTCACCAGCTTGTCGCGGAAAGCATCGTACACCTTGTCGTGGATGATCAAGCGGCGGGTGCTGGTGCAGCGCTGGCCGGCTGTTCCAACAGCACCGAACACGGCACCGATCAAGGACATGTCCAGGTCCGCCTTGTCGCTGATGATGATGGCGTTGTTGCCACCCAATTCCAGCAACGAGCGGCCTAAACGCTGGCCTACAGCGGCGCTAACTGCTTTACCCATGCGAGTGCTACCGGTGGCGCTCACCAAGGGAACGCGGTTGTCGTTGCTCATCCACTCACCCACTTCGCGGCCTCCGTTGACAATGCAGCTAACACCCTCGGGTACACCGTTGCGTTTGAACACTTCGGCCGTGATGTTCTGGCAGGCTATGCTGCAAAGAGGCGTCTTCTCGCTGGGTTTCCACAGGCACACATCGCCGCAGATCCACGCCAGTGCTGTGTTCCAGCTCCAAACAGCCACCGGGAAGTTGAAGGCCGTGATGATGCCGACAAGCCCATACGGATGGTACTGCTCGTACATGCGGTGCTCGGGTCGTTCGCTGTGCATGGTAAGGCCGTGCAGCTGGCGCGAAAGTCCTACTGCGAAGTCGCAGATGTCGATCATCTCCTGCACTTCACCAAGGCCTTCCTGGTAGCTCTTGCCCATTTCGTAGCTCACAAGCTTGCCAAGGTCCGCCTTGTGTTTGCGGAGCTCGTCTCCGATCTGGCGCACTACTTCGCCACGTTTTGGCGCAGGCCACGTACGCCACTCTGCGAATGCTCTTTGCGCGGTGGCGATCATCTGGTCGTACTCGGCACGGCTGGCACCACGCACGCTTGCGATGTGCGAACCATCCACCGGCGAGTTGGAGTGCAGCTCCTCTCCTTCGCCCTTCAGCCAATTAGCACCAGTGCTTGCACCGCTATTGGTGTCCTTGATGCCAAGCTTGATGAGTACTTCGGAAATGGCTCTGGTGGGGGTGGCTACTGTGCTCATGGGTGTGGGAACGAGAGTGTGATGTATGCGTCTGCGAGAATGATCGGCGCAGTGGGGTGCGAATTGGGCCGCAAAGGTAGCCTGTACCCTAGGCTTCCATTTTTCGATGGTGTATCAATGATCGGTGTGGAATTGGTAACCTTCCATGCCATGCATGATGGAAGCCGGCCTGAACCATGTCTCGTTTAGGAATAATTACCTGATTATCAAACGATTATGAATAACTGCTCTGGTTACACGAACGACCGACCAGTATAGGTTTGGTACTAGTGAATGGCACAGAACGCAGCAGAGGGCAGAAAAACAGCCTTCTCAGGGCTCGACCTTTCTGGCGACAAATAATGAACTGGAAGTTGGGCGCTTTCCGATGGCACTTTGGATGTTCGACCACGCACCGATGAAGATGCCCTTGGTCAGTGCGCTCATTGCTCCTGACCCCTTGTAGCGTTCACTGAGCATGGCGATGTAGAATGCATCCAACCACATTTTGTTGGTTGTAAGCAGTTCGAAACCATGTTCGCTCAGCAAGCGGTGTACATCCTGCCGACGGAAGTGGGAGAGGTGACGGGGTACATCCCATGCTGCCCAATGCGCGCCGTGATGCTCGTTGTCCCAACTTTCGCGATCGGGAACGGCAATGATCAGTATGCCCCTATCGGCCAAGAGCGCGAATAGTTTCTTGAAGGTGGAGCGTACATCATGTACATGTTCGAGCACGTGCCACAGCGTGATCACTTGGTAGTACTCCTTGTTCGGTATCTGCTCCACGGAGGGCACGACCGCGATGCTGTGGTTCGCGATGGCCTGCTCCCTTGCCTTAAGTTCAGGTTCCACCCCTTCCACCAAATAACCTCGGCTCATCAGATGGGCCAGGAATTCACCGGTTCCGCAGCCTATGTCCAAAACACGACCTTGGGCTTGAAAGCGATGGACAAGCTTGTATTTGTTCCCGAGTGCCCAAGTTCTGGCCATCTGGTACAGCCTATCCTGGAGCCCTTGTTTGCGGTTGCTGTGCGAGATGTAATCCTCACTTTGGTAGTATTTCCCGATAGCGCTTTGAGTAGGTCTGGGGTTGGTGAAACGGAAGCCGCAGGCTTGGCATTCATCCAATCGGAAGTCCTCCTTGCTCAAGAAATGGTCCCGCACAAGAAGGGCGTCCTTGAGGTTTCCCGATCGGCAAATGGGGCAAGTCGTAAGTTGTTCCATGGGCTATGTTCCACGTGGAACGATCCCCTTCTTGAGGGGTATTGGGATGTGCGATGGCGGTGGGGCGGGTATACAGATCTGCACCATGGCTAAAGTACTTAGCGACCGAGATACACCATGAGTACGCTTAGGTCGGCAGGTGAAACGCCGCTGATCCGTGATGCTTGGCCCAGGTTGGCGGGACGCACCTTGGCCAGTTTGATGCGTGCTTCCATGGACAGTGAGGTAAGCCTGGCATAGTCCATTTCTGCCTCCAAGGGAACCTCATCCAAACGGGTAAGCTTCTCGGCGAGTTCGCGTTCCTTGTCCAAGTAACCTTCGTACTTCGCGTTGATCTCCACCTGTTCTACAACCTCGCTACGCAGGTCCCCACATGCTGCTGCGCGTTCCTGCACACTAGGCAAGAGGGGCTCTAGGTCGGCATAAGTTATCTGGGGTCGAAGCAGCACATCGTAGAGTTTCACCTTCTGCTTCAGGGGTGATGTTCCACGTGGAACGATCACTGCATTGGCCGCTTCGGGGTCTACGCTTTCGGCTTTGATCAGGGCGGTGAGCTCTTGGCTGTGGCGGAGTTTTTCGCTAACGCGGCGCATGCGTTCGTCGCTGGCCAGGCCCATGGAATGGCTGCGTGCGGTGAGTCGGATATCGGCATTGTCCTGGCGCAGCAGGATGCGGAACTCGGCCCGACTGGTGAACATGCGATAGGGCTCTTCTGTGCCTTTGGTGATGAGGTCGTCGATGAGCACACCGATGTATGCTTCGTCCCGACGCAGGATGAAGGGCTCCTTTTCGTGCAGTTTCAGGTGGGCATTGATGCCGGCCATCAGGCCTTGGCAAGCGGCTTCCTCGTAACCGGTGGTTCCGTTTATCTGCCCCGCGAAGTACAGCCCTTCCACGAGCTTGGTCTCCAGGGTGTGCTTCAGCTGGGTAGGAGGGAAGTAGTCGTATTCCACCGCATAACCTGGGCGGAAGATCCGTGCCTGTGCGAAGCCCGGGATCTTGCGGAGGGCTGCCGTTTGCACATCCTCGGGCAGGCTTGTGCTGAAGCCGTTGATGTAGGTTTCCACTGTATCCCAACCTTCCGGCTCCACGAAGATCTGGTGGCGGTCCTTGTGCGCGAAGCGGTCGATCTTGTCCTCGATGCTGGGACAATAGCGGGGACCCACACCCTGGATCCGGCCATTGAACATGGGGCTGCGGTCGAATCCGGTGCGTAGGATATCGTGTACCTCGGGGCTGGTGTAGGTGATCCAGCAGGACAGTTGTTTGCGCCCGGATCCGGGTCCAAAAGGGGAGAGGCCTGGCAGGTAACTGAAGCCTGATGGTTCCTCGTCGCCCGGCTGTTCCTCCAAGATGCTGTAGTCTATGCTACGGCCATCCACCCGGGGCGGTGTGCCGGTCTTCATGCGTCCGGCCTCGAAGCCGAGTTCAACCAGCTGCTCGGTGATACCATGGCTGGCCTTCTCTCCCGCACGACCACCACCCAGTTGCCGCTCGCCGATGTGCATCACCCCATTCATGAAGGTGCCGCTGGTGAGCACCACGCTTCGGCAGGGGATGGTCATACCCATGCCGGTTTGCACGCCCACAACTTTGCCGCCCTCGATCAGGATGCGGTTCACGCTGTCCTGCCAGAAGTGGACGTTGGGGGTCTGCTCCAGCAATCGCCGCCATTCGGCTGCGAAGAGGTTGCGGTCGTTCTGGCTGCGCGGGCTCCACATGGCGGGTCCCTTACTCCGGTTCAGCATGCGGAACTGTACCGTGCTACGGTCGCTCACGATCCCAGAGTAGCCTCCAATGGCATCGATCTCGCGCACGATCTGCCCCTTGCCCACACCCCCCATGGCCGGGTTGCAACTCATCTGCCCGATGACCCCCATGTTCATGGTGATCAACAGGACCTTGGAGCCGAGGTTGGCGGCAGCGGCAGCGGCTTCGTTGCCGGCATGGCCAGCGCCTACCACCACCACATCGTAGGTATCCTGGGTGCTCATCGTGTTCTTGGGTAGACCCTTGCCATGTTCCACGTGGAACTACCGGCCTGGATCCCTGATCTTCAGTGGCTTATGTCCTTGGGAGTGGCATAGGTCCCATGGACGCAGCAAAGGTAGATCGATCGTTGCTTCCGTTGGATCAATGGCTATGCGCGGTCCAGTTCGTGGCGGCCATACCTTGGCAGCATGGAAGTGCTCCTTTTTGGCCTTGTCGCCGAGCATGCCGGTACCGATCGTTTGGTATTGGAAGCCAGCACGCTGGAGGGCCTTCGGTCCAGCTTGGAAGAACGTATTCCCCAGCTTGCCAACTTGAGTTATGCCACAGCTGTGGACCGCTCCGTGGTACACGGCGACATGCCCCTTACCGGTAGCGAGGAGATCGCCGTGCTGCCCCCATTCGCAGGAGGATGAGCGAGTCCCCAAAGCATAGCGTGAAGGACATTTTCGTGGACGGACCCATCGATCCGGCCTTCATCGCCACCAGCATTGCCAAGCACGCCACGCGCATGGACATCGGCGCGCACGAGATCTTCCTGGGGCAGGTACGCGCGGATCCTGTTATCACGCCGAGCCCAGCCGAGGTGCGACAACAGGTCACAGCCATCGAATACACCGCCTACCGCCCCATGGCCTTGGAGCGCATGACCGCCATCCGCGAGGAAGCGTTCACCAAGTGGCCCACAATGACCTGCCTGCATGTACACCATAGCCTGGGCGTGATACCAGCAGGGCAATTGTGCTTCATGGTCTTCGCCAGTGCACCGCACCGTATAGCCGCCCGCGAAGCTGTGGCCTGGGTGGTGGACCGCATCAAGGCGGAACTGCCAATCTTCGGACGCGAGATCCTATCTGATTCCACCCATCTTTGGAAAACGAACCTGTAGCGTCGACCCGTCCCGAGCGTAGTCGAGGGAGGTCGACCTACGGATCGTTGGCCTTTTCCCAAGTTCATGATCGACATCACCCACAAACCCACCACCCTGCGCGAGGCCACGGCAACAGCCTTGGTCACCGTTAGCGACCCGGCTACCATCGCCGCTGTGCAGGAGCAGCGTGTCCCCAAGGGCAACGTGCTGGAAAGCGCCCGTGTGGCGGCCCTCTTCGGGGTGAAGAAGACCCACGAGCTGATCCCCGACTGCCACCCGCTTCCTATCGAACACGCAGAGGTGAGCTTCGCTATCGGCGATACGGAGATCACCGTCACAATGCGGGTGCGCACCATCTACCGCACCGGCGTGGAAGTGGAGGCCATGCACGGTGCCAGCGTGGCGGCCCTTACCATCTACGACATGCTCAAACCCATCGACAAGGGCGTGATGATCGGTGGTATCAAGCTGGTGGAGAAGAAGGGCGGCAAGAGCGATTGGAAGGACCGTTTCGATGCACCCGTGAAGGCCGCAGTGCTGGTGGTCAGCGATGGTGTGGCCAGTGGAAAGAAGGTGGACAAGGGCGGGGTTGAGGTGGTTGAGCGGTTGAGGAAGTTGGGGGTTGAGTGCGCTGATACGACCGTAGTTCCCGATGAACCCGAGCAGATCGCAGCGCAAGTGAAGGCTTGGGCCAGCGAAGGCTTCGACCTCATTCTCACAACCGGCGGCACAGGCCTTTCACCTCGCGACCACACGCCTGAGGCCATCGCACCCATCTTGGACCGCGAGGTACCCGGCATCATGGAGACGGCACGTGCCTACGGACAGGCACGCATGCCCTTGGCAATTATGTCACGCGGTATCGCTGGGATGATCGGCCGTACTTTGGTGATCACCTTGCCGGGTTCTACACGTGGTGTGCATGAGACGATGGATGCGTTGTTCCCGTTTGTGCTGCATGTGGTTAAGGTGCAGGAGATGGCTTATCGGCATGGTGAATAAGGTCATATGGGCGGCTGCTTAAGCAAGACCTAGGCCTGTGCATTTCCACGAGCGGTAACATCGGACACACCTAGCGCATCTAGCTTTCGCATCCCAAACCGGTGCAACAATGCAAACCATCCTCGGCGCCAACGGCGTCATTGGCAACGAGCTCTCCAAGCTCCTGCCCCAGTACACGGACAAGGTCCGCCAAGTGAGCCGCAACCCCAAGCAGGTCAACGCCAACGACGAGACCTTCACCGCCGACCTGCTGGACCCCAAGGCCGTGAGCGAGGCCGTGGCGGGCAGCGATGTGGCATACTTGGTAGCCGGGCTGAAGTACGATGCCAAGGTCTGGGCCGAGCAATGGCCGCGCGTTATGCGCAACACCATCGACGCCTGCAAGCGCCACGGCACCAAGCTGGTCTTCTTCGACAACGTTTACGCCTACGGCAAGGTGGATGGCGTGATGACCGAGGACACGCCCTACAACCCCTGCAGCATGAAAGGGGAAGTGCGTGCCGCCATCGCCACCACGCTGATGGACGAAGTGAAACGCGGCGACCTGCAAGGCATGATCGTGCGCGCCGCCGACTTCTACGGACCGGGTGCGCTGCTCAGCCTTACGCACGCCACCGTACACGAACGCATCAAAGCCAACAAGACGCCACAATGGATCGGCGATGCCAAGGCCATACACACCTTTACGTTCACGCCCGATGCAGGTCGGAGTTTGTCGCTGTTGGGCAACACACCTTCCGCATACGGCCAAGTGTGGCACGCGCTCACCAGCAAGGAGGCCATGAGCGGCGAACAGTACGTACGCCTTGCTTGTGAACTTGCCAGCAAGCCTTACAAGATCCAAGTTGCGCCGCGTTGGATGCTTTCCCTGATGGGCCTCTTCGTGCCCGTGTTGCGCGAGAACATGGAGATGCTCTACCAGTTCGAACACGACTATCGTTTCGATAGCAGCAAGCTGGAGAAAGCGTTCGGCACGCAGCCTACCGACTACAATTCGGGCATTCGGAATTCGCTGTGATCGGGAATCCAGTTCGGTTGTTCATGGCCGCACACAGGTACCTGAAGCACGAAGGCCTTTGTGAGTGACAAAGCGCCAAACGATTACGCGTTCAGCGGGCCAGGGGATCTGTTTTTCTGCCCGCACACCCAATTCCAATTCGCGCAATACCCTTCCCCGCTCGTCAAATAAGGTAAGTATTCCTTCCCCAGCTTCGTTCCGGATCAACATCTGTTCAGGCCCTCCGATCACACGGAAGGGGATACTCAGATGTTCGCCTATGGTGGTACTGAACACTTCAACAATGAACGTACTTGTACTGGTCCTACCACAGCTATCCGTGGCTTGGTAGTTCACTTCGAAGGTGCCGTTGTCTGAATACGTATGCGTAAAGGAACTAGCCGTGCTGGTCGTGCCGTCGCCGAGGTTCCAAAAGTGGTTCGTTGTGTTGATGGAGTTTTCGCTGAAGGCCACTTCTCCACCATTGAGCACACTATGATCGGGTTGCGCGACGGGCCAATTGATACCGATGTTCCAAACAGCCATACTGTCCAATACCACAGCCGATGCCATGGCTTGTAGCGTTGCGGCAGTGGAAGCATCCAACGATGAATTGAAGCTAGCACCTGCCGAGCTTCTCCGGAAGAATGTGCTGTACATGGTGCAAGCCACCAAGTAGGTGCCTGCCACACTCGGATGACTACCATCCGTAGCGTAGAGTTGGATGCCAGGATACTCCTCGCGCACCCGCTTCCACGCAACACCGACCGGCGCACATTCGGCACTGTTGTCCATTGCCATTTGCAAATAGCTGTCGCGCAGCCGCTGCTGCATGCCATCATAGCTGCATACCGGTGGCCATGTGGCACAGTTCTGCGCATCGCCGTTCTCGCGACCCCAGGTCATATAGAAAACTGTTTCGGCGCAAGGCGAGGGGCCTCGAATAGCGTCCACCAAGGCTGCGGCGTAGGGTAGGCAATCCACAGCCACCTGAGCAGGAGGAAAGGAGGGGACTTGACTCTGCTCTTGCAGCACCACATGATCCCAGTTGCCTTGTGCTATAAGCGTTTGTGTGGTCGCATTGGTGGTATGCCCTTGAAAGGTGAACCCGCCGGGGGTGGAGGATTGCACCACCAGCGTGTCGCCTAAGGAAAGTGCCAGTTGCCGGGTCATCTCTGGAAGGTTGTTCGCCCCTGTGTAGCTGTTGCCAATGAAAAGCACACGAGTGGTCTGGGCTTTGCCCGGAAGGATGGCCCACAACAGGGAGATGATCAATAGCAGCGGCTTCATGAAGCGAAAGTAGATTGCATAGGGGTAAGGCGATAAGCGCAATAGTGCCGTTCATTGGGATGGAACGAATGCCCTTCCGATCAAATTGAAAGAGACCACACAAGGTTTATCGATAAGCCGCTGAACCAATTACATGCCACCGCAGGCGCAAGGGCTTGCGCATTGGAAAGGTCATGGCCCATGGAAGCGCCGCCAGAAGCTGCTGCGCTACTTTCGCCCACATGATCAACGGCAAGGAAGCCATGGTGGAGGAGTTCGTGCTCCACCGCATCGGCACGGAAGGCGCACCCAGTATCCTCAGTGATTACAGCGCGGTGCTGCAAGGCCCGGAGGAGCAGGAATTCCTGCGGAAGCTTTTCTTGCGGCCCTTCTCCACCTTGGTGCAGACCAACGAGTTCAGCGTGGCGGAAGGGTCAACCGACAACCTGCTGCAAGATCTTTGCTCCAAGGTTGAAAAGGGCAAGGACCTGTTGGCGGTGTCGCGCGCCATGGCACAGCAACTCATCGATGTGGCCGAGAATTACGAGCTGCGCACCGGCGACTTTTTCGTGGTGCGTTTCCACGGCGTGGAGATGGGCGGCGCACACTACGACGGCCTCGGCCTGTACAAGTTCGACGACAAGGACGTGTTCCTGGAAAGCCGCGCGGAAGGCGACAAGCTGGCCATGCAACTGAAGCGTGGTCTGGGAGGCCGCAAGCCCGACCAAGCACTGTTGGTCCTCTTCACGCCTTTGGCACACACGCTCTTCGTCATCGACGACAAGCCCCAGAACGGCTTCTGGCAACAGGGCTTCATCGGCATGCAAGCCAAAAAGGACCACGTGAACAGCACCCGCAACGTGCTGGAGATGACCAAGCACTTCATCACCGATCAGCTGCCCAAGGACTACGAGATCCCCAAGGCGGACCAGATCGATCTGCTGAACCGCTCGGTGCAGTTCTTCAAGGACAACACTGAATTCGACCGCGATCGTTTCGCGCAGGAGGTGTTCCAGACCGAAGAGGTGATGGGCTCCTTCCAGCGCTTCGGCGACCGCTTCCAAGAAGAGCGTGCCGTGGATCTGCAGGACAACTTCGCCATCAGTGCCGATGCCGTGAAGAAGCAGGCCCGCGTCTTCAAGAGCGTGCTGAAGCTGGACAAGAACTTCCACATCTACATCCACGGCGATCGCAACAAGATCGAGCAGGGCGTGGATGATAGCGGAAGGAAGTTCTACAAGATCTACTACGAGCAGGAGCTTTAATGTCCCACCGGCTTCCAGCCGGTGTTGATCATGGCACCGGCTGTAAGCCGATGCGACATCAACCCCCAATACTAACCATCGGTCTTGCACTCAGATCGTGCAACACCTCCTCCTGGCTCTCCGGTTTGAATTGCGGAAGCCCACCCAGCATCGCGTGCTTCGCCAGCACGTTCGCTTCGATCAACGGCGCGATATCCTCGCCACGTCGCAGCGCTGAAAGCAGGTCCGTCTCTTCTCGCGAGAACAGGCAGTTGCGCATCTTCCCCTCCGCCGTGAGCCGCAGTCTATCGCAGTTGCCACAAAAGGGTTCCGTCACCGTGCTGATGACCGCGAAGGTGCCTGGCCAAGCGGGTACACGGTAGGCTTTGGCGGTGCTGTGCGGGTCGTCGTTGAGCTTCTCGAAGGAATGCACGCTACCGATGTGGCCCAGCATTTCGGCGTAGGTGTACACGCGTTCGCGGCCCCAGTGGTTGCCCGCGAAGGGCATGAATTCGATGAAGCGCACATGCACCGGATGATCGCGGGTAAGTTCCACGAAGCGCAGCAATTCATCGTCGTTGATGCCGCGCATCACCACCATGTTCACTTTCACACGCAGGCCTTTCTGCAGCGCGAGCAGGATGTTGGCGTGTACCGTGTCGAAGCCGTCGCGCCGCGCGATCTTCCGGAAGCGTTCCGCATCGAAGGTGTCCAGGCTGATGTTCACGCTTTTCAGTCCGGCATCGATCAAGCCATCGAGGTGCTTGTGTAGGCTGAGCCCGTTGGTGGTGA
>JBBEDG010000175.1:0-5300 GCA_040881405.1 Flavobacteriales bacterium
ACCATGCACTTGGTGGGTGCCACGCAGTGGTTCATCAAGAAACCCTTCCTGGGGCAGAGCTTCTGGCAGGGCATTATCGGTGCCTTGCTGGCAGTGGGCCTGCTGGCCGGACTGCTGCAACTGGTGAAACGGTACATGCCCGATGTGCTGGCCTTTACCGACATGCCCACCTTGGCCGTGCTCTTCGGGGCCGTGCTGCTGCTGGGCCTGCTGATCGCCCTGCTGTCCACCTGGTTCGCCGTGGGCCGCTACCTTCGCATGAACTCCGAGGACCTCCATTGGAGCTGACCCTGAACGACCATGGCCAAGAATTCGAACTGGAACGACATGCCTTTCACGGCAACGAACTACAAGCTTTTCGGCATCGGCCTGGCTGTGATCGCTGTGGGTTTCATCCTTATGAGCGGTGGTGGCAGTGGCGACCCCAACGTGTTCGATGAAGGTTCCATCTTCCATCCGCGCCGGATCACCGTGGCGCCCATTGTCACCTTGGTCGGCTACCTGTTCATCGTGTATGCCATCCTGAAGCGCACGCGCGACGACGAGGCGGCACAATGACCTTACTGCATGCCATCATCCTCGCGATCATCGAGGGTATAACTGAGTTCCTGCCCATCAGCAGCACGGGGCACATGATCATCGGATCCACGATCATGGGCATCCAGGAGGACGACTTCGTGAAGCTCTTCACGGTGGCCATCCAGTTCGGTGCCATCCTTTCGGTGATCGTACTTTACTGGAAACGCTTCTTCCAAAGCTTCGACTTCTATTTCAAGCTGCTCGCGGCCTTCATCCCTGCGGTGATAGCCGGTCTGTTGCTGAAGGACCAGATCGACATGCTGCTGGAGAACATCGTGGTGGTGGGCATAATGCTCTTCGTGGGCGGCATCGTGTTCCTCTTCATAGACAAGTGGACCCCCGGCGGTGAGGTGGGTGGCCCCAAACCCATGACCTATAAGCAAGCCTTCACCATCGGTGTGTGGCAGTGTTTGGCCATGGTACCCGGCGTTTCGCGATCGGCTTCAACCATCATAGGTGGCCTTACACAGGGCCTCACCCGCAAGGATGCTGCGGAGTTCAGCTTCTTCCTGGCCGTGCCCACCATGTTCGGCGCCACAGTGAAGAGCATCTACGACTACGTGAAGGATGGCGGCTCATTCACCAGCGAGCACATGCAGCTCTTCGCCATAGGCAACGTGGTCGCCTTTGTGGTGGCCATCGTGGCCATTCGCACCTTCATTACTTTCCTGAGCAAGAACGGCTTCAAGGCCTTTGGTTGGTATCGCATCGTGGTGGGTGGCGTCATCATCCTGCTCTACCTGCTGGATGTGCCCATGCAGATGTTGTGATGGACGGACTTGGGGACCACAGCGCCTTCGACTTCAACCCCGATACGGGAGGATTCGTGCTAGTGGATAAACCCATCACCTGGACCAGCTTCGATGTGGTGGGCAAACTACGTGGGGCCATGCGCAAAGTGGTCGGACGCAAGATCAAGGTGGGGCACGCCGGTACGCTGGACCCCTTGGCCACTGGGCTCCTGATCCTGGCCTATGGACCCTTCACGAAGCAGCTGCCTTTGGTGACAGGGCAGGAGAAGGGCTACCGGGGTACCATTACACTTGGGTCCGTTACACCCAGCTACGATCTGGAGACCGAGCCTATTCCACAGGGACCTTGGGAACACTTGGATGAAGCGACGATACGCGCGGCATTCGGGCAGTTCCATGGCGAGGTGATGCAGCGCCCCCCAGCACATTCCGCCAAACGCTTCCAGGGCGAACGGGCATTCTGGCTCGCCCGTGATCCGGAGCGCGCGCACTTGGTGGAGTTCCCGGAAGTGAGCGTGTACATCAGCCGTTTGGAAGTAACCGCCATCCGTGGTGCCGAGGTGGACTTCGCCGTGGACGTGAGCAAGGGAACCTACATCCGTTCACTGGCCAACGACATAGGCCAGATGCTGGGTTGTGGGGCCCATTTGAGCGCATTGCGCCGAACGCGCATCGGCAATTTTCGCGTGGAGGACGCCCATGCGCCGGAAGAGTGGTCGGCGAAGATCGCCCCCTACCACCCGCCCAACACACGGCGACCGGAGGAGTGAAGTGCTCCGAGTGGGATTTTTTTGGCTTCGACGAATCGACCCAAGCGACCTCTGGAAAGGCCCGCCCGGGCGACCAAAGCAGCGTTGATGTAGAACTACGACCTCCGTTGACGTTCGCTTCGCCACGGCAGTATCTTCGCCCCCCATTTTGACGGACAAGGCCCGTAAGCCTGCACACTTATCCATGAAACTCACATCCTTCAAGTTCGACCTTCCAAAGGAACAGATCGCCCTTTACCCCACCAAGGACCGCGACGGCAGCAAGCTGATGGTGCTGGATCGCAAAACGGGCAAGATCGAACACAAGAAGTTCAAGAACGTCCTGGATTATTTCGATGAGGGTGACACCTTCATCCTCAACAATACCAAGGTTTTCCCAGCCCGCATGTGGGGCAACAAGGAGAAGACCGGCGCCAAGATCGAGGTGTTCATGCTGCGCGAACTGAACCGCGACAGCCTGCTTTGGGATGTTATTGTTGATCCCGCCCGCAAGATCCGCATCGGCAACAAGCTCTACTTCGGTAAGAACGACGAGTTGGTTGCCGAGGTGATCGACAACACCACGAGCCGTGGCCGCACGCTCCGCTTCCTATTCGATGGTACCTACCAAGAATTCAAGCAGGCCATAACGGACTTGGGCGAGACCCCGCTGCCCCGCTATATCAAGCGCGAGACCGAACCCAGCGACGCCGAACGTTACCAGACCATCTATGCCAAGGAGGAAGGTGCCGTGGCCGCACCAACGGCCGGACTGCACTTCAGCCGCGAACTGATGAAGCGCATGGAGCTGAAGGGTATCGAGTTCGCCTCGGTGACCTTGCACGTGGGCCTGGGAAGCTTCCGTCCCGTGGAAGTGGAGGACCTTACCAAGCACAAGATGGACAGCGAGCAGGTGATCATCAACCGCGAAGCCTGTGACATCGTGAACAAGGCCAAGGACACCAAGAAGCGTGTGTGCTGCGTGGGTACCACCACCATGCGCGCCATCGAAAGCAGCGTGAGCACGGAGAACCACATGAAGCCATACGACGGGTGGACCAACAAGTTCATCTTCCCGCCGCACGACTTCAGCATTGCCGACAGCATGATCACCAACTTCCACATGCCCGAAAGCACCCTGCTGATGCAGGTGGCGGCCTTCGGTGGCTACGAGCATGTGTGGAACGCCTACAAGGTGGCCATCAAGGACAAGTACCGCTTCTTCAGTTATGGGGATGCCATGCTGATCATTTGAGTCCTCGACTTCGCTCGGACCTCGGGGGGCGTGCATCCACAGCAACTTAGGTCGACCCAATGGGTCGACGCTACGGTTGCTGTTCTGGAACCGGGTCTCTTCCGATGCCTAATTTGCGGTTTATGCAACGCAGCACCATCATCGTAGCAGGCGGTTCCGGTAAGCGCATGGGCGCTGCTATGCCGAAACAATTCCTGCTGCTGAAGGGCAAACCCTTGTTGATGTGGACCATCGAGGCTTTCCAACGCTTCGATGCCGCAATGCAGTTGATCGTGGTGCTTCCACAGGACCACCATGCGAGGTGGAAGCAACTCTGTACGGAACACCAATTCACGGTTTCGCACACCCTGGTAAGCGGTGGTGCAGAACGTTTCCACAGCACTCTGGAAGGACTGAAGGCTGTGATACACGAAGGCCTGGTGGCTGTGCATGACGGCGTACGGCCGCTGGTGAGCACCGAATTGATCGCGCGTTGTTTCGCAGGTGCGGAAGCGTGTGGTGCCGCGATACCGGTGGTGCCGATAAGCTCATCCGTGCGTGAATTGACCTCGGAAGGCAGCACATCGACTCCGCTCAATGCGAGCAAAGCAGTTGACCGTTCACTACTGCGCGCCGTGCAAACTCCGCAGTGTTTCCGCGTGGAACTGCTGCGCCGGGCTTTCGAACTGCCTTACGACCCTGCCTTTACCGATGAGGCCACCTTGGTGGAACGGCTGGGTATGGACGTACACTTGGTGGAGGGCGAAGAGCACAACATCAAGGTGACCACGCCTTTCGATATGCAGGTGGCGGAGGTGGTGCTCGGAACCAAGCCCTAAGCACCGCCGTACCTTCGCGCACCATGTCCGCCCCCCCCGACATCCGCGACCTTTCCCTCGACGAGATCAAAGCCCTTGTGGCGGAACTCGGCGAGAAGCCCTACCGCGCCAAGCAACTGTGGGAGTGGGTCTGGAAAAAGCGCGCCCGGGCTTGGGACGACATGAGCGACCTGCCCAAGGCCCTCCGTGAGAAGTTGGCCGAGCGCACGGTGTTCCGTCCCCTGACATTGGTGGAGGAGCAGCGTAGCGAGGACGGCACAGTGAAGTGCGCCTTCAAGACCTTCGATGGGCATGTGGTGGAAGGGGTGCTGATCCCCACCCCAACGCGCCTTACCGCCTGCATCAGCAGCCAGATCGGGTGCAGCCTCTCGTGCAGCTTTTGCGCCACCGGCAAGCTGAAGCGCTTGCGCAACCTGAGCGCTGGCGAGATCGTGGACCAGGTGGTGCTTATCGACATCATCGCGCAGCACTACTACAAGCAGGGCCTCACGAACATCGTGTACATGGGCATGGGCGAGCCGCTGCTGAACTACGCCAACACCATGCGCAGCGCGGAACGCATCACCGCGCACGATGGATTGGCCATGGCGGCGCGACGCCTTACAGTGAGCACGGCCGGTATCGCAAAGATGATCCGCAAGCTGGCCGACGACGATGCCAAATTCAACCTTGCGCTCAGCCTTCATGCGTCGAACGATGCCAAGCGCGACCGCATCATGCCCATCAACGAGCAGAACACCCTTGCGGAGTTGAAGGACGCCTTGCGTTACTACACGCGCACCACCAAGCGGCCGGTCACCTTCGAGTATATCCTGCTGCGCGGTTTCAACGACTCACTGGCCGATGCGCAGGAGCTGGTACGCTACGCCAGCGATGTACACGCCAAGGTGAACCTGATCGAATACAACCCGATCGATGGCGGCGAATTCGGCCGCACCGATGCCGACGATGCCGTGGCCTTCATGAAGTACCTGGAGAACAAGGGCATTGTAGCGCGGATACGCCGCAGCCGTGGCCGCGACATCGATGCTGCCTGCGGGCAACTGGCCAACAAGAACGAGCCTGCCCTGAAGGACGGTGAGCGGGTGATGAAGAGTACCGTGGGTGGTGAGTAGCGAGTAAATGCCGCTTGACCAGATCCTTATAG
>JBBEDG010000175.1:5310-17987 GCA_040881405.1 Flavobacteriales bacterium
TTTACTCGCTACTCAACACTCGCCATTTCGTTCAGAAGCCCATGCCCACTTTCAACCCAAGGAAGAAGGCCGGCACCCGATCGTTGCGCTGTTCCTGCGTGTAGGTGAAGATACGTGTGGATGGGTCCAAGGTTTCGGTAACCACCAATTGGTCGCGCACGCGGAAGGCAAAGCCCCCATAAACGTCGAATACCCAATTGCTGGAATAGCTCAGCATCTGATAACCGCCCAGCACACGAATGTCGTTGAAGGTGCGCCGATCCCGCAAACGCTCTTCGGAAAATCCTCCGGCTGGATCAGAGATGCGGATGTCCTTGGTGTAAGTGATCTGCCCGAACTCTGGTTGTATGTACCAGCCTTGGGGTTCCAGGTCGTGCTCCATGTAGAAGCGGATACCGGCACGCACGCTCATGCTGGGAATGATCTCCGTACCTGCGCCGAAATCATCTGCATCGTCGCCCACAAGGGAAAGCGCCAAGTAGTTGCGCAGGGTAACGCCAACGCCCACCTCTATGCTCACGTTGGGCGCCAAGGCGCGTTCGTAGTACAGCGGTAGCTCGCCCCGGAAGAAGAGCAGGGGGTTGGCCTTGATCACGTTCTTCATCACCTTCACGGTGTCGAATTCCGCGGCCATGCGGTCCTTGTACAGCAGGACCTTGGTCTTGGGTGGTTGCGCCTGTGCAACATACCCTTGGGCCATGCAGAACGAAAGGATAAGAAGGGGAAGTAGTTGGCGCACGAACATGCCCTACGAAAGTAGTATGCGTGAGGGCCTCCTTGTTGACCGCCCGACCGTATGACGCAAGAATGACGCTGGGGAGGTGCGCGGCCAACGCAAAAGACCGGGACATGCCCGGCCTTTGCGAATTCATGGCATGGGCGATCAGCCCTCCAGCGTACGTTTCACTTCCACGGTCTCGAAGGCTTCCACATGGTCGCCCACTTTGATGTCGTTGAAGTTCTTGATGCTGAGGCCGCACTCGTAACCGTGCGTTACTTCCTTCACTTCGTCCTTGAAACGCTTCAGCGCATCGAGGTCGCCGGTGTATACCACGATCCCGTCGCGAATGAGACGCACCTTGTGCTTGCGCTCGATCTTGCCGTCCAGCACGTAGCAACCAGCCACGGTACCCACCTTGCTGATCTTGAAGACCTCGCGCACCTCGGCGGTGCCTGTGATCTTCTCCACCTCCTTGGGAGCGAGCATGCCTTCCATGGCCTGCTTGATCTCCTCGATGGCGTCGTAGATAATGGAGTATAGGCGGATATCGATCTCTTCGGCCTCGGCCAATTTGCGCGCACCCGGCGTTGGTCGCACCTGGAAGCCGATGACGATGGCGTCCGATGCACTCGCCAGCAGGATGTCGCTTTCGGCGATCGGTCCCACAGCTTTGTGGATCACACTCACCTTGATGGATTCGGTGGTGAGCTTCAGCAAGGAATCGGTGAGGGCTTCCACGGAACCGTCCACGTCGCCTTTCACGATGATGTTGAGCTCTTTGAAGTCCCCGATGGCCAAACGGCGACCGATCTCGTCCAGGGTGATGTGCTTGTGTGTACGGATACCCTGTTCGCGCTGCAGTTGTTGGCGGCGGGTCGCGATCTGGCGTGCATCACGCTCGTCCTCGAACACTTGGAAACGGTCGCCGGCGTTGGGGGCACCATCCAGACCAAGAATGGAAACCGGGCTTGCTGGTGGTGCTTCGAGCACGCTTTGTCCGCGTTCGTTGAACATGTTCCGCACGCGGCCGCTGTACTGGCCGGCCAGGATCACGTCGCCCTTGCGCAGGGTACCGCCGTCCACCAACAGGGTGGTAACGTAGCCGCGGCCCTGCTCCAAGGTGCTCTCGATCACAACACCGTGGGCGCGTTTGCCCGGGTCGGCCTTCAGGTCCAGCATCTCGGACTCCAAGAGCACTTTCTCGAGGAGCATCTCCACGTTGAGGCCTTGCTTGGCGCTGATCTCCTGGGTCTGATACTTGCCGCCCCACTCCTCCACCAGGATGTTCATCTGACCGAGTTCCTCGCGGATCTTGTCGGTATTGGCGCCTTCCTTATCGATCTTGTTGAAGGCGAAGACCATGGGCACACCGGCCGCTTGGGCGTGGTTGATGGCTTCACGGGTCTGTGGCATTACGCTGTCGTCCGCCGCGATCACGATGATGGCAATGTCCGTTACCTGCGCACCACGGGCACGCATGGCGGTGAAGGCCTCGTGACCCGGAGTATCCAGGAAGGTGATGCGTTTGCCGTTCTCCAGCATCACGCTGTACGCCCCGATGTGCTGGGTGATGCCATCGGCTTCTCCGGCGATGACGTTGGCCTTGCGGATGTGATCGAGGAGCGAGGTCTTACCGTGGTCCACGTGGCCCATTACGGTAACGATGGGCGGACGTGTCACCACGCGACTTTCATCATCGGCCTCCTCCTGCATGTTCTCCTGCACCTCGGCACCCACGAACTCCACCTTGAAGCCATATTCCTCGGCGATCACCGAGAGGGTCTCGGCATCTAGGCGCTGGTTGATGCTCACCATCATGCCAAGGCTGAAGCAGGCCTTGATGATGTCGGTGACGTTAACCCCCACCATGGAGGCCAGTTCACTTGCGGTAACGAACTCGGTGACCTGGATGGTCTTGCCAGCGAGTTCGCGCGCTGCTTGTTCTTCTTCGAAGCGCTGGTAGCGCTGGTCGCGTTTGCCGCGACGCAGTTTGGCTCCCTTGCTCTTGCCACTTCCGGTAAGGCGTGCGAGGGTCTCGCTGACCTTGCGCTTAACGGCGTTCTCGTCCAGCTCACCAGGACGGCCCGTTGCCGGGGCAGTGCGCTGTTCCTGCTGCACAGTGCGTTCCACATTCACCGGACCGGGCTTCACAATGCGCTTTCGGCGGCCTCGTTCGGCTGCGGAACCACGTTCGGAAGGCTTGCGCTCCCGTTCAACAGGCAACTGGATCTTGCCCAAGGTCTTCAGGCCCGCCAGCTTCTGTACGTTCACACGGATGGTCTCCGGTTCCACTGGCTTCAGGGGGCCGACTGGTGGTGTTGCCGCCTGGGGTGCTACAGGGGCTTCTGTCGCTGGTGGGGCCACATCGGCCGCCTTGGGAGTTTCCTCCAGCTTCTTCTCAGCAGGCGCAGGAGTTGGCTTGGCTTCGGCCTCGGGTGCCTTGGTCGGCGCGGCCTTGCCGCTCTTCTTGCCCTTCAGGGCATCGAGGTCGATCTTGTTCACCACCTTGACCCCGGCAGCTCCTACTTTGGCCTTGATGACCTCAGAGGCCGCAGCTTCCGGAGCTGCTGGTTCCGGGGCTTGGGGCTCTGGTTCGGCCTCCTTGGGCGTTGGTACAGGTGCCGCAGCTTCAACTGGAGCCGGGGCGGGGGGGGCAACAGGTGCCTTGGGCTCATCGGCAGGCACGTTGTGGATGATCACCACCTCCTCCTCCTTCGGCTTGGGGGCTTCCTTCACCTGGCCACCTACCAGCACGATGGTCTCGCGCTCCTGGCGCTGTTCCACCACTTGGCGGCTCTTCTCCTTGATCTCCTTGTCCTTGCCGAACTCGGACTGCAGCAGGGAGTATAGCTCGCCCGGGATCTTCGTATTGGGGTTGCTCTCGACCGGGTGACCCTTCTGATCGAGGAACTCCACCACGGTGTGCAACCCGAGGTTGAATTCCCGCGCCACCTTGCTTAATCGTATGCCCTTATCCGTCGCTTCGCTCATGCAGTGCCTGTTGTCCGTTCGTTATCGTGCCGTTGTGCTTCGAACAACGTGTTCGGGTAGCACGGAGCGGCATGCCCCTTATGCCTCCAATTCAGCGCGCAGGATGCGCAATACCTCGTTGATCGTCTCCTCCTCCAGGTCGGTGCGCTTGGCCAGGTCCTCCGCTGGGATATCCAGCACGGAACGAGCGGTATCGCAACCGATACCCTTGAGAACGTCGATGATCCACTGATCGATCTCGTCCGCGAAATCGTCGATGCTCACGTCGTCCGTCACCTCATCGGTCTCACGGTACACGTCGATCTCGAATCCGGTAAGACGACCGGCCAGCTTGATGTTGTGTCCACCCTTGCCGATGGCCAAGGCCACTTGGTCGGGCTTCATGTACACCTCGGCACGCTTGTGCTCCTGGTTCAGTTTGATCTCGCCCACCTTGGCCGGGCTCAATGCGCGCTGGATCAGCAATTGCTCATTGCTGGTGTAGTTGATGACGTCGATGTTCTCATTGCGCAGTTCGCGCACGATACCATGGATGCGGCTGCCCTTCATGCCCACGCAAGCGCCCACTGGATCGATGCGATCATCGTAGCTCTCCACGGCCACCTTGGCACGCTCGCCGGGTTCACGCACGATGCGCTTGATGGTGATGAGGCCGTCGGCCACTTCGGGCACCTCCTGTTCGAACAGTTTGGCGAGGAACTCCGGTGCGGTGCGGCTAAGGATCACCACGGGGGTGCTGTTGCGCATCTCCACCTTCCATACCACGGCGCGCACAGCGTCGCCCTTTTTGAAGAAGTCGGTCTTTATCTGCTGGTCCTTGGGCATTATGAGCTCGTTGCCCTCATCGTCCAGGATCAAGGTTTCACGCTTCCAGATCTGGTACACCTCACCAGTGATGATCTCTCCCACTCGCTCCTTGTACTTGCTGTAGATGTGGTCCTTTTCCAGTTCCATCAAGCGGCTCTGGAGGTTCTGCTTCAAGCTGAGGATGTTGCGACGACCGAAGTCGACGATCTTCACCTCCTGGCTAACTTCCTCGCCCACTTCGAAATCGGGTTCGATCTTGCGGGCTTCGGCCAGCTCGATCTCCAGGTTGTCGTCCTCGCTCATGCCGTCCTCGACGATGATGCGGTTCAGCCAGATCTCCAGATCGCCTTTGTCCGGGTTGATGATGATATCGACGTTGGCCTCTTCCCCGAAGCGGCGTTTTACGACACCACGGAAGACATCCTCCAGGATGCCCATCATGGTTACGCGGTCGATGTTCTTGAGGTCCTTGAATTCCCCGAAGGATTCGATGAGGTTCACAGTGCTCATGGCACGATCAATTGAACTTGATGATTGCTTTCGTGGCTTTGATCTCGGCGAAGGGGAAGGTGGTGACCTCTTCGTCCAGTTTGGGTAGGCGCCCCTTCACCTTGCTGGGGTGTTGGATGCGGATGCCCAGGGTATTCTCGTGGTAGGTGGCCAGCTGGCCTTGGAAGCTGCGACCGTCGGCCAACAGCAATTCCACCATTCGGCCCGTGTATTTCTGGTATTGGCGCAACACCTTGAAGGGGTTGCCCATGCCGGGGCTGCTGAACTGGAACTCGTAGTCGTCGGCAGCCTCACCCAGGTCCTCGCGCACGGCCTTGTTCAAGCGAACGAGTTCGTCGATGGTGATGGCCTTGTCGTTGTCCACCTCAACCACCACCTTGCCACCGGGTCGCATGGCCACGTCCACCACGAAGTGGGTAGTGCCCTCCAGGTGTTGCTCCAAGCTGTTGCGGATCTGTTCCACGGTGATCATGGTCTTATTGCTGCCGATGTCAGGGGGTAGGGAACAAAAAAGAGGGGCGGCCCCCTCTTCCTCTTTCTCCGCGCCGACTAACGGCGGCAAAGATAGAACTTATCCACAGATGTTGAACACGTTCTCCAGGTGACCCGAACAGGTGCTTCGAACAAGCCCAGAGGACCCCTCGCGATCAGGTAGTGGAGCGTCCCTAGGACCCCGGATCAGCGTTTGCCTCCCGGCACCTGGGCGGGCTTGCCACCTCCCTTGGGCACTACTGGCGGGGCGGCTAATTTCACCTGCCCATCCTCGTATTCGGTGGTCTTGGTGGGCTTGCCGCTGCGGTCGTAGAAGGTCATGGTGCCATGCAGGCGTCCGTTGCGGTAGTTCATTTCCTGCACCACCCGACCTTGCTGGTCGTAAACAATGGTCTTCCCGTGCGGGTCGCCATCCAAGAGACCCTGCTCCCGCATCTTCACCCCCGCATCGTCGTAGTAGGTCCATGCGCCAGTGGGCTTACCGTCGGCATAAGCCCCTTCAGAAATGGGCGTGCCGTGCACGCTGTAGGTCTTCCAGGGCCCCTGCTTTCGTCCATTGGCATAGTTCCCCTCCTCCTTCACGCGCCCCCCGATGGAACGTCCTTCAGGGCTTCCATGGAAGAGTTTCCAGGCACCGTCCTTGAGGTCCTCCTTGTAGTTGCCTTCGTAATCGGGGTCGCCGCTGGGGCTCCAGCCGCGCCAGAAACCATCCATACGCCCAGCCTTGAAGGTCCCGGTCGATTGCTCCTTCCCATTGGCGAACCAGCTGGTCCATAAGCCCTCTTCCTTACCATTCACGTAGGGTCCTTCCTGTAGTTTCTGGCCGCTTTCGAAGCGAGTGGTCCAGGTTCCGGTCTTCTGGCCCTTGTCGAAGGCACCCTTCTTCCACATCTGGCCACCTTCGTAGAAATAGACCCATTCGCCCTGCTCCTTGTCGGCATCGAAAGCTCCTGTGTTGCTCAACTGTCCGTTGGGGTGCCAGTAGCGCCATACGCCGTGGCGCGCTCCGGCCTTGAACGGGCCTTCCATCTCCTTGGCGCCTCCTTCGCGGAGCCAAGCCCAAAGGCTGTCTTTTTCGCCATTGCGGTGCCAGCCGGTAACGTCCACCTCCTCGTTCCTGCGCCAGCGCATGTATTCGCCGTGCAGCTTGCCTTTGTCGTAGGCCTCGCGCTTCTCGGGCTTGCCGTTGGTGCTCCAGTATTCCCACAACCCGTGCTTCATGCCGCTGCGGTACTCCCCTTTCGCCTTCGGGTTTCCGGCGGGATAGTTCTCAACGAAAGGCCCGCTCCTGACCCCCAGCGCAAAGGTGCTCTCCTCCTGCAGAGCGCCGCTGGCGTAGTAGGTCCGCAGGGTGCCGGTACCGTCCTTCAAGGTCTGGGTGCCATCGCGTTCCCAAGCGTCGGTAACGATCACCAGACTGTCCTGCCAGCGCTCCACCAGCATGGGTTGCTCCTCGGGATACCAGTAGCGCCATTCGCCCGCCTTGAGGCCCTTGCTGTAGTGGCCGCGCTCCATGGGCATGCCGTCGCGGTAGTAGCTGGTACGCAGGCTGTCCTCCACACCGCGCTTGAAATAGCCGTCGTGCTGCACGGATCCTTCGGGATACATGATGCGCACTAGGCCATCGCGTTCTCCGGACTTGAATTCGGCCTGTTCCACCAAGCGGCCCTCACGGTCGTAGAACTTCCATTCGCCCCACTCGCGGCCGTTCACCATAAGACCCTCGCTGCGCTTCATGGTCCTAGCCGGATCCCAATGGTCCACGAAGGGCTCCACGGATTGGCCCTGTGCCGCGTGCGACAACACAGTGACGGCAAGCAACACAAAGGGCAACGGGGTGCGGGAAAACGGAAAAGCGCGTAACATGGGGCGAAAGTAGCGGCGCAGGGAAACCCTGCGCAGGCTTCAACGCAGGTATTTCCACGATCCGCATGTGTGAGCCACTGAGATAAAGAGTGCGAGAGTGCGAGAGCCAATGCCCGCCTCCGCCGGGCCGGCACCCTCGCGCCCTTTCCATCCGCACCTTCCCCGGCGGTTCTTCCGACCCTTCAAGCATGGCATGGCCCTTGCCTGCGTGGGCGCCATGCGCACCAAGCAAAACCGTTGTAATTTGAGCCTTCTGGCCTTGCTGGCTGCGGTAGGCCTGGCCATTCTGGTGTGGTTGGGCTGAACCCGCGCAGCCTTTCCGGCGTTCCAAGCGTGGCTGTGGAGTTGAACGCCTGCTGGTTCTTTGGGTAGCGCCACACACAGTTACCTTTCGCACTCCAATGGCCCGCTCCTCCTCTTCCATGCGCCGCATGTTCCTGATCTCCGGGTTATTGGCCGTAGTATTCCTCTTTGCCGCATGGACCGAGGCCACGCGCCCGATCAAGGGTCCGCATAGCAGCCTTGAGCTGGCTGCTTTGCGCAGCGGCGACGAGCTGCCATGGGTGGTGGGCGAGTTCTTCGCCACTTCCGGACGCTGCTCTGGTTGCCACGGCCACGATGTGAACGGCATTGCCAGCGTGGATGCCGAGGGTAACGATGTGAACCTGGTGGATGACTGGCGCAGTACCATGATGGCCAACAGCGCCAAGGACCCTTTCTTCCGCGCCAAGTTGGACCACGAGGTGCTGGTGAACCCCGGCCACGGACCCGGCCTGGAGAACAAGTGCCTTAGCTGCCATGCCCCCATGGGAGTGCACGAGCAGCGCATGTTGGGCGCTATCCCCTTCACCCGGGCCATGCTGGATACCAGCGCGCTAGGGCTTGATGGTGTGAGCTGCCTGAGCTGCCACATGCAATCGCCAGGACCAACGGGCTTCGTGTTCTCCGGCGATCTGCAGTTCGACTCGGCGCGCGTATACGGCCCCTACGCCGATGACCAGATCGCCGCTTGGGTGATGGAATCCTTCGTGGGCTGGACGCCGGGTTTCGGAGAGCACATGGTGGACAGCCGCAATTGCGCCGGGTGCCACACCCTGGTCACACAGACCGTTGACCTGAGTGGTCAATACACCGGCGACGAATTTGTGGAACAAGCCACCTACCACGAGTGGAAGAACAGCATCTACAGCAGCACCGAGGTGCATTGCAACAGCTGCCACATGCCGCGCATTCCGGGGCCCATCATCCTGGCAGCTGATTATGCATGGCTGAGCGGTCAATCACCCTTCGGGTTGCACCACTTGGTGGGGGGCAACGTTCACATGCTGAAACTGCTGAAAGCGAATCGCGAGGTCCTGGGCATAACCGCCACGGATGCCCAATTCGATAGCACCATCATGCGTTCACGGAAACTCTTGCAGGAGCGCACGCTGGATGTTTCCGTCACCCTGAACGATCGCACGGACGACACCGCATTCTATGCCGTACGCCTTACCAACAGGGCCGGACACCGCTTCCCAAGCGGTTATCCTTCGCGCCGCGCCTTCATCACCTTCGCCGTGGTGGATGCCGTGGGCGACACCGTATTCAAGAGCGGTGTGCTACGAAGCGACCACGAAGTTGAGGGTCATGATGTGGGTTACGAGCCGCATTACGATGTGATATCCTCCAGTGACCAGGTGCAGATCTACGAACTGGTAATGGGTGATGTGAACGACAACGTGACCACTGTGCTGGAGCGCGCCAAGAGCCCGCTGAAGGACAACCGTATGGTGCCCCTGGGGTTCAGCACCAACCACCCGAGCTACGACACCACACGCATTGCGGGGATACCCACGAGCGATCTGGATTTCAACCGGGGTGCTCTGGGAGAGGAGGGCAGCGGCACCGACATCGTTCGCTACCACATTCCTCTGAACGGTAATTCGAACGGCCTGCGGGCCATTGCCAAGGTGTACTACCAACCCGTGCCCCCGGGTTGGAACGCCGAGATGTTCGCCTTCTACACCCCGGACATCGACTCCTTCCGCGACATGCTTGCCGCCACCGATGGAACACCCGTGTTGGTCGCAGCTGATTCGCTTTCGCTTGGGCCTGCTGGAGTGGCGGAACGTGCAGCGGACCGGATCGTGATCTACCCAAACCCGACCAGCGATGGTTGGGTGACAGTCGGAAGCACAGATCGCACACCGATGGAGGTACTCAGCGTTCACGATGCCCGTGGGCGTCTGGTGCCTTTGCGGAGCGAACGCATCTCCAATGGCTGGCGCGTGCAACTTCCGCAAGAGGCCGGGCTGTACTTCATCCAAGTGCGCATCGCTGGCCAGGTAGGACTGAAGCGCGTGGTGCGCGGCACCTGATGCCCATGAGCCTAGAGCTGGCATCGATCCATATCCATCCCGTAAAGTCGTTGGGAGGCTTTGCAGTGGAAGAGGCACAGCTTACCGACCGAGGCTTGGAGCACGACCGCCGCTGGATGCTGGTGGATGAGCAGGGTTCCTTCATGACGCAGCGCGAACTGGCTTCCATGGCTTGCCTGCATTGCAGCCCGCTACGGAATGGTTTCCGCGTTACGGATGTACGGGACGGCAGCACCCTCGACCTGCCATGGGCCTTGGTGGAAGGAGAGCGCCACAAGGTGTCGGTGTGGAGCGATAGCCTTAGTGCATTGCATGGCGACGCTGCTTGGGACAGTTGGTTCAGTGCCCATTTGGAACGCCCGGTACGCCTGGTGTACATGCCCGATAGCAGCGAGCGCCGCAGCGATGAGGGCAATGCCAAGGGCCTTACATCATTGAGCGACGCCTTCCCTTATCTGATCACTTCGCAAGCCTCCTTGGATGACCTGAACGCTCGGCTACCGTCACCCATTGGCATGGAACGCTTCAGACCGAATCTGGTCGTAGCGGGCGGCACCCCTTTCCAGGAAGATGTATGGACCGAGATCACTATCGGCAAAGTCCGTTTCCAGCTGGCAAGACCCTGCGCCCGCTGTGTGGTGATCACCACTGACCAACTGAGTGGCGAACGCAGCAAAGAACCCCTGCGCACCCTGGCCACCTACCGCAGTGCGGGGAACAAGGTGATGTTCGGGATGAATGCGGTGGGCGATGCTGATGGCTGCGTTCGTGTGGGGGATCTTGTACACGCATGATCCACTCCATCCTTGCCGACAAGGCCACGCGCCTCTTCCTGGTCCTCGGTGGCTTCTTCGTGGCCAACGCCCTGATCGCGGAATTGATCGGCGTGAAGCTCTTCCAACTGGAGGATGTGCTCGGCATAGCCAAGGCGGATTTCACACTCCTCGGGCAACAGCACCTGAGCTTCGTGCTCAGCGTTGGCGTGCTGCCCTGGCCCATCGTGTTCATCATGACCGATGTGATCAACGATTACTACGGGGTGCGTGGCGTGCGTTTTCTCACTCTGCTCACCACCGCGCTCATCACGTTCGCTTTCGTAGTGCTGTACTTCGCCATCCACATGCCGCCGGAACAGGGCTGGTGGTTGGGGAGCAGTGCGCAACAAGGTGTGCCCGACATGCAGGCCGCCTTCACCAGCATCTTCGGTCAGGGCATGAACATCATCCTAGGTTCGCTCGCTGCCTTTGTAGTGGGCCAGTTGGTGGATGCCTTCGCTTTCCGCCGCATCAAAAAGATCACCGGCGATCGGCGCATCTGGCTGCGGGCAACGGGCAGCACGCTCATCAGCCAACTCATCGACAGCGTGGTGGTGACCTACGTGGCCTTCTGGATCTTCAAGGACATGAGCTTCCCCATGGCCACTGCACTGGTGCTTACGGCCTACACCTACAAGTTCAGCGTGGCGATCCTGAGCACTCCCTTGGTGTACCTGGCGCATTGGGGCATCGAGCGCTACCTCGGCAAAGAGCGGGCGGAGGCAATGCGTGCTGCCGCATTGCGTAACGCGAACGACTGATCGCGGTGCGATCTTCGCACTTCCATGGCAGCCAAGAAACGCATCACCCAGAAGGAGCTCGACGCCATTGAGCGCGCTGCGAAGCGTGAGGAGCAGAAGGCGGCAGGTGCGTTGGATGGGCGCTTCCGGCCGAAGGTGGTGCCCAGCAAGAAGCGCAAGCCACCCGGGAAACGGGACCTGGACGAAGGGTGAGTCCGGATTACCGCTTCCGCAACCTCACCACCACGCTCTTGCTCGCCGGGGTGCCGCTCTTCTCGGCCTTCAATTCCAGTGGCACCAACACGTTCGCCTCCGGGAAGTAGGTGGCCACACAACCGCGTGCGATGTCGTAGGGCAGCACGAAGAAATCGGTGGCGATGCGTTCGTGTCCGTAGTTGCTCACCAGGTCCACTCGATCGCGCTCGTTCAGGCCTTGTGTGCGCATGTCCTCGGCATGCATCAACACCACGCGCCGTTCCCCACGGATGCCGCGATACCGATCGTCAAGGCCATAGATGGTGGTGTTGAACTGGTCGTGCGTACGGATGGTCATCATCAGGAAGGCGCCTTCCGGAACGGTCCATTGCGGTGCGGCATCCACGCTGAATTTCGCACGGCCATTGGGTGTGTCGAAGCGTACACCATCGCGAGCACCGTTGGGTAGCACGAAACCATCCGGCGTGCGCACTCGCTTGTTGAAGTCCTCGAATCCGGGGATCACCGCTTGGATCTCTTCGCGGATCAAGTCGTTGTTGTGCGCCAATGCACTCCAGTTCACGGGCACACCATCGCCGAGTGTCGCTTCGGCCAATGCGCACACGATCCATGGTTCGCTGCGCAGGTGCTCGGAGGCGGGCGTGTGCGATCCCTGAGAGCGGTGTACCACGCTCATGCTATCCTCCACCGTCACGAATTGCGGTTTTCCGTTCTTCACCGGTGTGCCGTCCACCGCAACGGGAAGGTCCAATTCGCTGCGGCCCAGACAGGGCAGAATGATCGCCTCTTCACCGGTGATCACATGGCTGCGATTCAACTTGGTGCTCACTTGCACGGTTAATGTGCAGTTCATCAACGCACGGGCGGTCACCTCGCTGTCCGGTGTGGCGCTTATGAAGTTGCCCCCCAGAGCGAAGAAGACCTTGCCACGGCCATCGCGCATCGCTTCGATACAGTCCACCACGTCGAAGCCATGGGCACGGGGTGCAACAAAGGCATAACGCGCATCCAACGCTTGCAGGAAGTGCTCCGCGGGCTTCTCGAAGATGCCCATGGTACGATCGCCCTGCACGTTGCTGTGGCCACGCACCGGACAAGCGCCCGCACCGGGTTTCCCGAAGGCGCCGCGCAACAACAGGAGGTCCACGATCTGGCGCAC